>JASHZK010000048.1 GCA_030042575.1 Acidimicrobiales bacterium | reverse complement strand
GGTGCGGTTCTACCTGGTGGCCATGGTCTTCATCGTCTTCGACATCGAGATCGTCTTCCTCTACCCGTGGGCCGTCACCTATCGCCAGCTCGGCACCTTGGGCTTCGTCGAGGTGGTCGTGTTCGCGGCCATCGTCTTTGTCGCCTTCCTCTATCTGGTGAGCAACGGGGCGCTGGACTGGGGGCCGGCCAAGCGGCTGCGGGTGGCGATGTCCGAGCGCACGAGCGAGAGCACCGTGGCCAAAGTCGGCCCCGACGGGGGGTCCTCGGCCGGGAAGGCCGCTTGACGCGGGGCGTGGCGTGGGACTGGAGGACCTCCCGCACAACTTCTTGACCGGGCGCCTGGAGGATCTGGTCAAGTGGGCGCGGCGCTCGAGCGTCTGGCCGGCCACCTTCGGGCTGGCCTGCTGCGCCATCGAGATGATGGCCGTGGGCGCCGCCGACTTCGATCTGAGCCGCTTCGGCATGGAGGTCTTCCGGGCTTCTCCCCGCCAAGCCGACCTCATGATCGTGGCCGGCCGGGTGTCGCAGAAGATGGCGCCGGTGCTCCGCCAGGTCTACGACCAGATGATGGAGCCCAAGTGGGTCATCTCCATGGGTGTGTGTGCCTCGACGGGAGGGATGTTCAACAACTACGCCATCGTCCAGGGCGTCGACCAGATCGTCCCTGTCGACGTCTACGCGCCGGGGTGCCCGCCCAGCCCGGAGACCCTCATGCACGCCATCTTGACCTTGCACGAGGAGATCCGCACCGGAGAGATCACCCGACGGGCCAAGCCGGCGGCCCGTGGGGACGAGGAGCTGGCCGGCTGGGTCCCCGAACGCCCGGACGCCGTGCGTCTGGGCACGCCCCGTTGAGCGCGGCCGAAGGCGTCCAGGACCCGGTCGGTCCGGGCGCCCCCGCCGGTGCCGTGGGCCCCTCGGCCACCCGGTGGGTCGATGGCATCGACACCCGGTTCCCGGCGCCGGACGAGTACCACGGCCTCGTCGTCGCCCTGCACGGCGACGGCTTCGAGATGTGCACCGATCTGTGCGCCGTGGACTACCTGAGCCATCCCGGGCGCCGGTTGCCGCCCGGTGTGGCGCCCGAGCGCTTCGAGGTCCTCGTCCAGCTCTTGTCCATCAGCCGGCGGGCCCGGTGCAAGGTCCGCGTCCAGGTGGCCGAAGCCGAACCCGTGGTCGCTTCCCTGTGGGACGTCTACCCCGGGGTGGAGGCCATGGAGCGTGAGGCCTTCGACATGTTCGGTATCCGTTTCCTCGGCCATCCCGACCTGACCCGCATCCTCATGCCCGAGGACTGGGAGGGACACCCGTTGCGCAAGGACTATGGCGTGGGGCGGGTGCCCGTCCAATTCAAAGAGGCGCCGGGACCGCGATGACCGACCACGACGTCGAGGAGATCGTGGTCGGCGAGACCTTCGAGGGCGCCCAGGAGATGGCCGATCGCCGCCGGACCTCGCCCGAGGAGCTGGCCCGAGAGATCTCGGTGCTGCGGCTGCCCGAGAGCCACGTTCCCGGATCCGCCGACCTCGATCTCGAGCGCTCCGGCGAAGACACCATGATCATCAACCTCGGCCCCCAGCATCCCTCCACTCATGGCGTGTTGCGGCTCATGATGGAGCTCGACGGCGAGACCGTGCTGCGCACCAAAGCGGTCATCGGCTACCTCCACACGGGCATGGAGAAGCAAGGAGAGGAGCTCACCTACCAGCAGGGCGCCACCAACGTGACGCGCATGGACTACCTGTCCCCCCTCACCAACGAGTTGGTTTTCGCCATGGCCTGCGAGAAGCTCCTCGGTGTCGAGCTGCCGCCCCGGGCCATGTGGATCCGCATGCTGCTCTCCGAGCTGCAGCGAATGTCGTCGCATCTCATGTGGCTGGCCACCAACGGCATGGACCTGGGATCGACCACCATGATGATCTTCGGCTTTCGCGAGCGCGAGTTGATCCTGGCCTTCTTCGAGAAGACCACGGGCCTGCGCATGAACCACAACTTCATCCGTCCCGGGGGCACCGCCGCCGATCTCCCCGACGGCTGGGAGGACGACGTCGAGCTCATCTGCGACACGGTGCTGCGCCGCCTGGAGAACTACGACGAGCTGCTCACCGGGCAGCCCATCTTCCGGGAGCGCACCGAGGGGGTGGGAGGGCTCACCGCCGAGGACGCCATGGCCCTCGGGATCACCGGTCCGCTGCTGCGCTCCACCGGTGTGCCCTGGGACCTGCGCCGGACCATGCCCTATCTGGCTTACGACCAGGTCTCCTTCGACGTGATCATCGGTACCTTCGGCGACAACTTCGACCGCTACGCCATTCGCCTGAACGAGGTACGCGAGTCGGTGCGCATCGTGCGCCAGATCCTCGAGCGCATGCCCGGCGGTGACTACCGGGTGCAGGACAAGAAGGTCACTCCTCCACCCCGGGCCCGCATCGACGAGTCGATGGAGGCCCTCATCCACCACTTCAAGATCTTCACCGAGGGCTTCAAGGTGCCCGAGGGCGAGGTGTACGTGGCCGTGGAGTCACCCCGGGGCGAGCTGGGCTGTTACCTGGTGTCCGACGGCTCGGCCAAGCCCTACCGCCTGCACATCCGGGCCCCGTCGTTCGTGAACCTCCAGGGCCTGCCCGTCATGCTCCGGGGTGGTCTGGTGGCCGACGCCATCGCCACCATCTCCTCCATC
>JASHZK010000008.1 GCA_030042575.1 Acidimicrobiales bacterium | reverse complement strand
CGTGCTGGCCACCCGGCTGCTGATGAACGTGGCCATGCGGGCGGCCGGGGGCACAGCCCCTCGCTGAGGGGCCGGAGGTGGGGCCCCTCGCTGAGGGGCCGGAGGTGGGGCCCCTCGCTGAGGGGCCGGAGGTGGGGCCCCTCGCTGAGGGGCCGGAGGTGGGGCCCCTCGCTGAGGTCCGAGGGCGGTAGCCTGGTTGTGGGCCACGCCCGGGTCTGTGGTTGCAAGTCGACGCCAGCCGCAGGCGAAACGACCCACGTAAGGCAACTCGTGGTTGCCGAGCATGGTGCGGCTTAGAGGTAAGACCTGCCTGCCGAGCCCGATGGACGGGCACCGGTGGTGACGGGAGGACGCGGTACGGCGTCGGCCGCTGGGCCGGACTCGCTGCGCAGAGCAGCGTTCCGGCTGCCGGCCGGGCGGCCGCCAGTCCCGCTGCAGGCGAGTGTGGGGGCAAAGACCAGGTCAGCCGGACACGGCCTACATCACCGCCTCTTGCCGCCTCTTGCCGAAGGCGCGGCCGGGCGCCCCGGGGGCCCGTGGCGTGAGCGGCGGAGGGGTGGGTCCCGACAGGGCGACAGGGCGGCGAGGCAGGAAAGGAGGAGCCCCATGGACGTGGACGTCTTGGGACGCAGACAGACGGTTCCCGACGGGGTGCGGGCACAGGCGCGGTCCAAGGTGGCCAAGCTCGGCCGTCTGACCCCCGTGCTCGAGCACGCCGAGGTCCGGCTGGCCGAAGATCCGGACCAGCCCGCCGCCAACCGCCACGTCTGCGAGGTGACCATCGAGGGCCACGGCCATGTGCTTCGGGCCCGGGCCCGGGCCGCCGACCTGGCGGTGGCCGTGGATCTGGTCGTCCACAAGCTCGAGCACCAGGTCGAACGCCTGAAGGGGAAGCTGGTGGGCCGTTCACATCCGCGTCGATCGAAAGCGCTCTCCTAGGTCCGACCTCGGCACAGCCGCCGGTACAATCGAGCCTTCATGAGCGTCTTCACGCGCGTCCTGCGAGCCGGCGAGGGCAAGAAGGTCCGCCGGCTGAGCGAGCTCGTCCACTTGGTCAACGAGCTCGAACCCGAAATGGAGGCGCTCACCGACGACGAGTTGGCCCGTCAGACCGTTCTCTTCCGGGAGCGACTGGCCAACGGTGAGGCCCTCGACGGCCTGGTGGTGGAGGCCTTCGCCACCGTGCGCGAGGCGGCTTGGCGGGTCCTGGGCCAGCGGCACTTCGACGTGCAGGTGATGGGGGGTATGGCCCTGCACTTCGGCTGGATCGCCGAGATGAAGACGGGCGAGGGCAAGACATTGGTCTCGACCCTGCCCGTCTACCTCAACGCCCTGACGCAGAAGGGCGTCCACCTGATCACCGTCAACGACTACTTGGCCCGACGGGACGCCGAATGGATGGGCTCGGTCCACCGGTTCCTGGGCATCTCGGTGGGCCGGGTGAGCACGGACATCCCGAGCCCGACGACAAGCGCAAGGCCTATGCCTGCGACGTCACCTACGGGACCAATACCGAGTTCGGCTTCGACTACCTGCGAGACAACATGGCCCGCTCTCGATCGAGCATGGTCCAGCGCGGTCACGTCTATGCCATCGTCGACGAGGTCGACTCGATCCTCATCGACGAGGCCCGGACCCCGCTCATCATCTCGGGGCCGGCGGCCGAGTCGGCCAAGCTCTACTACCAATTCGCCGGGTTGGTCCGCACCCTGACGCCCGAGGTCGACTATGAGATCGACGAGGAGAAGCGCATCGTCGTCCCCACCGAGGAGGGCATCGCCAAGGTCGAGCGTCAGCTCGGCGTGGACAACCTCTACGACCTGGTGTCGGTGAACTACGTCCACCACCTGGAACAGGCCCTTCGGGCCAAGGAGCTCTACAAACGGGACAAGGACTACCTGGTGGCCGGGGGCGAGGTGAAGATCGTCGACGAATTCACGGGCCGGACCCTCGAAGGACGTCGCTGGTCCGACGGCCTGCACCAGGCGGTGGAAGCCAAGGAACGGGTCCGCATCAAAGAAGAGAACCACACGTGGGCCACGGTGACCCTGCAGAACTACTTCCGGCTCTACGACAAGCTGGCCGGCATGACCGGAACGGCTGAGACAGAAGCGGCGGAATTCGCCAACACCTACAACATGCCGGTGGTGCCCATACCCACCAACGTGCCCATGGTCCGCGACGACCAGCCCGACTTCATCTACAAGTCCGAGGAAGCCAAGTTCGCCGCCGTGGTGGAGGACATCGTCGAGCGCTGCGAGCGCGGTCAACCGGTGCTGGTGGGCACCGCCTCGGTGGCCAAGTCCGAGCACCTGTCTCGGCTGCTCGAGCGTCGTGGGATAGCTCACGAGGTGCTCAACGCCAAGCAGCATGCCCGGGAGGCCGAGATCGTGGCCCAGGCGGGACGGCTCCACGGTGTGACGGTGGCCACCAACATGGCCGGACGTGGCGTCGACATCATCCTGGGGGGCAACCCCGAGGGCCTGGCCCGCCACGAGCTGCTGGCCGGCGGCCTCGACCCCGAGAGCGCCGAGAACCAGGGCGAGTACGAGCGGCTCCTGGCCCGCTTCCAGAAGGAGTGCGACGAGGAGGGCGAGCAGGTCCGGGGCCTCGGCGGCCTTTACGTACTGGGCAGCGAACGTCACGAGAGCCGCCGCATCGACAACCAGCTGCGGGGGCGCTCGGGCCGCCAGGGCGACCCGGGGGAGAGCCGCTTCTTCCTGTCACTCGAGGACGACCTCATGCGGCTGTTCGCCACCGGGGCCATGCAGTGGGTGATGAGCCGCACCCTGCCCGAGGACGTGCCCATCGAGGCGAAGATGGTGTCGCGGGCCATCGAGCGGGCCCAGAACACGGTAGAGGCCCGCAACGCCGAGATCCGCAAGGACGTTCTCAAGTACGACGAGGTGCTCAACGAACAGAGGAAGGTCATCTACGCCCGGCGCCTGCAGGTGATCGACGGAGAGGATCTCCAGGAGCTGACCCAGCAGCTTCTGGAGTCCACCGTTGAGGTTTTGGTGGGCGCCGCCTGCCCCAGTGAATACGCCGAGGAATGGGATCTGGACCAGCTGGTGGCCGAGCTCACCCAGTACTACCCGACCGATTTCACAGCTGACGACCTGGCCGAGGCCACGTCGTTGAGCCAGCTGACCGAGAGCGTCCTGGCCGAGGCGCTCGGCGCCTACGCCGCCCGCGACGACGAGTTCCCCGGCGGTGCCGACCAGGCCCGGCAGGTGGAACGCGAGATCATGCTTCAGATCATCGACCAGCACTGGCGGGATCACCTGGCCGAGATGGACTACCTGCGCGAGGGCATCAACCTGCGTGCCATGGGACAGCAGGACCCGTTGGTGGCCTGGCAGCGGGAGGGGTTCGAGATGTTCGGGCGCATGATGGACAGCGTCGACGACGACTACCTGCGTTACGTGATGCACGTCCAGGTGGTGGCCGAAGCGGCCCCTGAGCCGGACCTCACCCAGGCCAGCTACCAGGCCCCGGCCGATCCCTCCCAGGCCAGCCTGGTCGAGGCCGTTCGGGCCGCAGCCGAAGCTCAGGCCCGAGCCGGCGCCCACGTGGGGGCCGGCTCGCCCGGAGACGGCCTGGGCGACGTCGGGCTGGTCGGGGCCGGGTCCGGGTCTGGCGGTGCTGCCACCCCGCCCACCAACGGCCAGAGCGCCGCCTCGGC
>JASHZK010000047.1 GCA_030042575.1 Acidimicrobiales bacterium | reverse complement strand
TTCGCCGACATCGTGCTGCGGGCCATGGTCGAAGCCGGCGTCGTCCAATCCTCGTTGGGCGCCGCCGGCTGATCGCCTCCGATGGTCGGGGCCGGCGCCCCGGCCCGCAGCCCCTAGCCTCGTCCGGGTCATGGCAGACCCGTCGTCGACCGATCCGCCCCCGTCGGTGCCGGCCCGTAGCGCCGCCACCATCATGTTGGTACGCGACGGGGACGGCGCCCCTCTTCCCACGCTCGAGGTGTGCATGGTGCAGCGCCACGTCGACTCGGACTTCGTGGGTGGCGTCTACGTGTTCCCCGGAGGGAAGGTGGACGACGACGACCGCTCGACGGCCGCCGGTCGCGCCTGTGAGGGACGCAACGACGCCGAGGCCAGCACCCTGCTCGGCCTGTCCTCCGGCGGCCTCGCCTTTTGGGTGGCTGCTCTGCGTGAGTGCTTCGAGGAGGCCGGCGTGTTGCTGGCCCGACGGACAGGTCGGAGCCCCGACGGCGCACTCCTCGACATGACCGATCCCGCCCAGCGCCGGCGCCTGGGCGAACTACGGGCCGCCCTCAATGCCGGGGAGATGAGCTTCCTCGAGCTCCTGGGCGCCGAGGGTCTGCGATTGGCGGCCGACCGCGTCCATTACTTCAGCCACTGGATCACGCCCGAAGCTGCCCCCAAGCGCTACGACACCCGCTTCTTCGTCGCCGCTCTCCCTCCGGGGCAGGTACCGGGGCACGACGAGCACGAGACGGTCGACACCGTATGGGTGAAGCCAGCCGATGCACTGAAGCGAGCCGCCGCCGGCGAGTTCGACCTCATCTTTCCCACCATGAAGAATCTCGAAGCGATCGGGCGCTTCACCACCAGCGACCAGCTGCTCCGAGCGGCGGCCGCTGTCGAGCGGGTGCCCGCCATCCTGCCCCGGGTGGTCGCCGACCAGCGGGGATTTCGCATCCTCCTTCCTGGTGACGAGGGTTACGACGAGGCCGTCGGTGCTGTCGACGGCTCGGCCGCCCGTTCGATGACGTCGGCCGAAGTGGGAGAGGCCATTCGCGCGGTGGACGCCGAGGGACGGAGCCGTCGGCCATGAGCAACGTCCTGTCGCCATGACGTTCGCCGGAGATCCTGTGCTCGACCCCGGGGCCCCCTCCGATCCGGCCCGGCCGGTGTCGCTGGTTCCGGGGGTGGTGCGGGTGACCGCCCCCAACCCCGGGATGATGACCGGACCGGGGACCAACAGCTATCTGGTGGGCGGGGCCGAGCTGGTGGTCGTCGATCCCGGCCCCGACGAGCCTTCTCACCTCGACTCCCTGGTCGAAGCCGGCCGTGGCCGTATCCGTTGGATCGTGGTGACCCACACCCATCTCGACCACGCCCCGGCGGCGGCGCCCTTGGCCGAGCGCACGGGGGCCGAGGTCATCGGCTTCGGGCCCCGCGATCGCTTCCGGCCCGACCGGTCCGTGGGGGAGGGCTTCGAACTGGCCGGCGACGACTTCTGCCTCAGGGCCGTGCACACCCCCGGGCACGCCTCCAACCATCTGTGCTGGCTGCTGCTCGGTGAGCAGATGCTCTTCTCGGGTGACCACGTCATGCAGGGCTCGACCGTGGTGATCGCTCCTCCTGATGGGGACATGGCCGATTACCTGAGCTCCCTGGAGCGCCTCCAGTCGCTGGAACCGCCCTTGCAGAGCATCGCCCCCGGCCATGGATCGCTCGTGGTGGATCCTCATGCCGTGGTCGCCGGGATCGTCGCCCATCGCCTCCAGCGCGAGCAGGCCGTGATCGAGGCGTTGCGCGCCGCCGGCGGGGCCACCGTCGACCAGTTGCTCCCGACGGTCTACGCCGACGTCCACGAGGCGCTGCACCCGGTGGCCCGCTTCAGTTTGTGGGCGCATCTGCGCAAGCTCGCCGACGAGGGACGGGCCAGCGGCGCCGACCGCGACGACATCGAGACTGCCTGGGAGGCCGCCTGACGCGCAGCGGTCAGGTCTCTGGGGCGTCGAGAGCCTGCTCCACCCGGTCGAGCATTCTCGCCGTGCAGCTGCTCGTCTCCACCAGCGGAGCGACCTCCTCGGCCACGCGCCGGGCCAGGTCGTCGAAGATCTGCCCCAGGGCGCCCGAACCGAGCGCTACCGGGATCCCGGCGTCGCCGGCCGGCGCCATGTCAGGGTGCAGCGGGACCGTCCCCACCAGTGGCACTCCCAGCTCGGCGGCCAGCCTCGCCCCCCCGCCCTCACCGAAGAGGGGATAAGAGGTTCCATGGTCGCACACGAAGGGACTCATGTTCTCGATGACGCCGGCCACCCGAAGGTTGCCCTTGCGGGCCATGTCGGCGGCGCGCGCCGCCACCTTCTGGGCCGCTACCGGCGGGGTGGTGACCACCAACACCTCGGTGCGCGGCAACATGCGGGCCAGCCCCAGCTGGATGTCGCCCGTTCCCGGCGGCATGTCGATGAGCAGATAGTCGAGGTGCCCCCAGCGCACGTCCTCCAAGAAGTGCTGCACGGCCCGGTTGAGGATGAGGCCCCGCCACAGGATGGCCTCGTCCTCTTCGGCCAGAAAGCCCATCGACACCACCTTGAGCAACCCTTGGCCGACCGAGCGCTCCATGGGGACGATCTTCTTGGCCTCAGCTCGCAGCTCGCCCTGCATGCCCAACAGGCGGGGCGCCGAGAACCCCCAGATATCGGCGTCCAGCAGCCCGACGACGAGGCCCCGCCGGGCCAGCGCCGTGGCCAGGTTCACCGTCAGAGACGACTTGCCCACCCCCCCCTTGCCCGACGACACGGCCAGTACCCGAGCCGAGAAGGGCACGTCGATGGCCACCGACCGGTCCTCCTGGGCCCGGCGCCGGGCCTTGTCCATGACGGCGGCCCGCTCGGCCTGGGTCATCTCGCCCATGTCGACCCTGACCGACCGCACCCCGGGCAGTGCCGCCAGCCGGGATTGCACGTCGGTACGCAGCTGGGTGCGCAACGGGCAGCCGGCGACGGTCAGCGCCACCTCCACCGTGACCACCCCTTCGGGTGACACCGCGAGCCGGCGGACCATGCCGAGCTCGACGATGTCAGCGCCGAGCTCGGGGTCGATGACGCCGGCCAGGGCGCCACGCACGGCGGCCTCATCGGGAGCCGGCCCAGAGATCGAAGAGCCTGGTGTCGCCCGGTCCTCAGCCACCGCCACGATGCTAATGGGCTGCTCACGGCGCCCGGGCGGAACGCCGACGGCACGGAGTCGGATAACATGAGTGCCGTGACGACCATGACCTCGGTGAGCATCGGCAAGCGGCCGCACCCCGTCACCCTGTCGGACGCGGCAGCGACCAAAGTGGCCGCCCTGCTCGAGCAGGAAGGCAACAGCGAGCTGGCCCTGCGGGTGGCCGTACGGCCCGGCGGGTGCTCGGGCTACAGCTACGAGATGTTCTTCGACTCGGAGATCGCCGGCGACGACATCGTGCGCCACCACGGTGGGGTCAAGGTGGTGGTCGACCCGGCCAGCGCCGAGCTGCTCAAGGGCTCGACGCTGGACTACACCGACGGGCTCCAGGACGCCGGGTTCCACATCTCGAACCCGAACGCCACCCGTACCTGCGGGTGCGGGTCCTCCTTCAGCTGAGCCGAACATCTCCGCCGGCGCCGAGGTAGCGCCGTCGTTGAACTTCGAGCTCGACGGCCGTCCTGTCTCGGCAGTCGATGACGGCGGGTCTCTCCTCGACGTCCTACGTGAGCGGCTCGGCGTCCACAGTGCCAAGGACGGATGCAGCCCCCAGGGCCAGTGCGGGTGTTGCACGGTGTGGGTGGACGGTGCCGCCCGCGTGGCCTGTGTCACCCCGGCCCGGCGTGTGAACGGTAGGCGGGTGACCACTTTGAAGGGGCTCGATCCCCCGGTGCGGGCCCGCTGGGCGAGGGCATTCTCGGCGCTCGGCGCCAGCCAGTGCGGTTTTTGCACGCCGGGCATCGTCATGCGTCTGGCCGCTTTGGAGGGGCGCGGCGCCGGCTTCGACGAACAGGCCGTGTGCCGGGCGCTGACGGCCCATCTCTGTCGCTGCACCGGTTGGCGCACCATCGTCGAAGCCGCTGCCCTGGCCATGAGCGAGCCGGGGTCGCGGGCGGGACCCGGTAGCGGTCGCGACCTGCAAGCGGCGGCCCGGCGGGCCGAGATCGAGGGTGGCGCCGGGCAGCGCGTCGGCGAGGACGTCGTGCTCGGAGACGGCGGCTTCGCCGACGACACGGCCCCGGTGGCTGCCCTGGTGGCCGTGGCCGGCTCGGACGGAACGTGGGCGGTGGGCGAAACCCTGTTGGCGGCACAGAGGGCGGCCCGGCGGGTGCAGGGGCGCCATTCCTCTGCCGGACTGCGCCATCCGCTGGAGCTGCCGCCCGGCGAGTTCGTGCTCACGCTGCGCACCACCTTCGTCGAGCCCGCCTACCTGGAGCCCGACTCCTCGTGGTGCGAACCGGGGGGCGAACCCGCCACGCCGCTGGCCAACGGAGGCGCCTTCGGCGGAAAGCTCCACTCGCCTCTCCCGGCCGCGGCCCGTGCCCTGGCCGACCGCCACGGTCGGACCACGCGGGTCCTGTGGTCGCGCCAGGACGTCGTGCGCCACGGGCCCAAACGTCCGCCCATCGCCGCCGGGGTTCGGGCCGACGGCAGCGGGGTGATCCGGGTGGCCCGCACTCCCGGTTCGCCCGATCTCGGTCCGTGGCAGCAGGCCGTCGGGGCGGCCGCCCCGGGCTTCGCCGTGGAGGAGGTGGCCGTGGCCGGACCTCCGGTGTCGCCCGACATCAGGGCGGCCGGGTGGGCCGAGGCGGCCGTGTTGCGCGCCGCCTTCGAGGCCCGCGTCTCGGGGGAGGCGGAGGGCCGAGGAGCCGGGCCCGTCACGATCGTCTCGCCGGGGGGCGCCCGGGCCACGGTGGCCATCGGAGCCGACGGCGTGGTGTCGGTGGAGGTGTCGGCGGGGGAGGTGCTCGACCAGGTGGTCCTGCGTTCGTACGTGATCGGGGCGGTCCATCAGGCCCTGGGCTGGGTACGACGGGAGGGCATCGCCGTGGCCGAAGACGGCACCGTGCTCGATCTCACCATCCGCTCCTTCGGGATCCTGCCCGCCCGGGACATGCCACCAGTGGAGGTCTCGGTGGTGGATGCTGAGGGCCCGGCTCGCCGGGCGGGCGACGCCGTCTTGGCGGCGACTGCGGCGGCGGCCTGGCTGGCCGCCGGCCTGCCGCCGGCGTGGCCGGTCGAACGAGGAGGTTGAGAGGTGGTCGCTCCCGTGGGGCCTTATTCGCCGGCCGTGCCCGCCGGCGGGTGGCTGGTGTGCTCAGGACAGATCGGACTGGAGCAGGGGCCCGAGGGGCCGGTGCTGGCCGACGGCCTCGGGGCCCAGGTGCGCCGGGCCATGGCCAATGTGGCCGACCTCCTGTCGAGCCGGGGGCTCGATTGGGACAGCGTGGTGAAGACCACCGTGTACCTGGCCGACATGGCCGACTACGGCGAATTCAACCGGATCTACGCCGAATGCGTCGGTGCCAGTCGCCCGGCACGCTCGTGCGTGGCCGTGGCCGGCTTGCCCATGGGCACCCGGGTCGAGATCGAAGCTTGGGCCTACGCCGGGTCCCGAGACCCAGCGTGACTCACGGTGCCCAGGCCCCCTGGCCGAAGCGGTAACCCACGGAACGGACGGTGGAGATCAGGTGGGCGTGCTCCTCCCCCAGCTTGGCCCGCAAGCGGCGGATGTGGACGTCGACGGTCCTGGCACCGCCGTAGTACTCGTATCCCCACACCCGGCTGAGCAGCGTCTCACGGGTGAACACCTTGCCCGGGCGAGCGGCCAGAAAGCGCAGGAGCTCGTACTCCATGTAGGTGAGGTCGAGGGCCCGTCCGGCCACCGCGGCCTGGTAGGTCTCCAGATTGAGCACGAGCGGCCCGTACTCGATGAGCTCGGGGCGCAGGCCGCGTCCGGTGCGCCAGAACAGGTGGGTCAGCCTGGCGTGCAGCTCGTCGGGGGAGGCGGGCACCACGAGGAAGTCGTCGAAATGGTCCTCGCGCAGCTCGAGATCGGCCAGCTGGGCCCGGTCGACGGTCAGGAGCAGAGGCCGCAGGGGGACCTCGCGGGCCCGCATCAGCCGGCACAGGGCGAAGGCCGCCGCCGGCTCGACGGTGGCGCACACCACGGCCCCGGCCCACCCGTCTTCGGGCTCGTCCGTCTCGGCGTGCTCGGGTCGGGCCACCGCCTTCCAGGGGTAACCGATCCGCTCCAGAGCCAGGGCGAGCTCGGGCGGAAAGGGGTCGGGGAAGCACAAAAGCGGCTCCACTCGGCGTCCCCTCCCCTCTCTTCTCGTCCGTTCCGCTACTAGAGCAGCGGGAAGTAGCGGTCGCGCTCGAACTGGCTGATGTGGGTCTTGTAACCCGCCCACTCGGCGCGCTTGTTGCGGGTGAACCACTCGAAGACGTGCTCGCCCAGGGTCTCGGCCACCAGCTCGGAGCGCTCCATCACCACGATGGCCTCGTTGAGGCTGCCGGGCAGGGCCCGGATACCTTCGGCAGCCAGCTCCTCGGGAGTCATGGCGTAGAGGTTGGCCGCCGCCTCGCGGGGAAGCTCGTAGCCCTCGTCGATGCCCTTGAGGCCGGCGGCCAGGATCACGGCAAAAGCCAGGTACGGGTTGCATGCCGAGTCCGGTGCCCGGTACTCGATACGGGTCGACTCGAACTTCTTGCGCTTCACCACCGGCACGCGCACCAAGGCCGAGCGGTTGTTGCGGGCCCAAGAGACATGCACCGGGGCTTCGTACCCGGGGACCATGCGCTTGTAGGAATTCACCCACTGGTTGGTGACGGCGGTGATCTCCGGGGCGTGGCGGAGGAGACCGGCCATGAAACGCTTGGCCACCTCGGACAGCCCGTAGGCGTCGTCGCTGTCGTGAAAAGCGTTCTTGTCGCCTTCGAAAAGCGACACGTGGGTGTGCATGCCTGATCCCTGTACGCCGGCGATGGGCTTGGGCATGAAACTGGCGTGTACGCCCTTGTGCTGGGCGGTCTCCTTCACCACCAGGCGCACGGTCATCACGGTGTCGGCCATGGTGAGGGCGTCGGTGTAGCGCAGGTCGATCTCGTGCTGCGAGGGGGCGTCCTCGTGCTGGGCGTGCTCGACCGGGATGCCCATCTCCTCCAATCGCAGCACCGTGCGCCGGCGCAGCTCGCTCGACCGGTCGGCCACCGAGAGGTCGAAGTAGGAGCCCGAGTCGAGCGTGGTGGGACGGTGGGAGGGGTTGGCGTCGGCAAAGTAGAAGTACTCCACCTCCGGCGCCACGAAGAACGTGTA
>JASHZK010000007.1 GCA_030042575.1 Acidimicrobiales bacterium | reverse complement strand
CGCTCCCGATGCCGTCATATACAACTTCGGCGCCGCCAACCTGCGTGAGTACTACCGGCACCGGATGAGGATTCATCGTCAACACCTCGACTCGAAGAGTCGAAACGATTACAAGCCGTCTACCATGCGCTGGTCCCAGGCCCTAAAGGCGCTGGCGCAAACACTGGTCGAACAGCCCGAGGAGATGCTCGCCGCTTGTGCCCTGGTGGGGGTGGAGCTGGCGTCGAGGGCCAATGCCAATCTGGCTCGCCACCTGAGCAGCACCACGTCGGACGACCCATGGGTGCCCATCGCCTCCGCCAAGCGCTCCTTCGCCGAAAGTACCTGTGCGGCGGACGGCCCGGGAGAAGCGGAAGGCGAGAGTTCCGGCTATACGGAACTGCGCCGATCGGAGTCGAGCACCGTCCGGACCAGGTGAGCGAGGAGCCCGCCCGGGCGTCCACTGCGAACCGTTGCCTCCACGTGCGCTTGGCGACGTGGGACGACGAGCCGGCGGTAGGCGGGCAAGGTGTCTACGTTCGTGAGCTCCGGCGCAGCCTGGAAGAAGCAGGTGTCCGTGTCACGACGGTGGCAGGACGAGGTCGTTATGCCGTCGCCTATCGGCGACTGACCGGGCACGGCCCACTGGACCTTTCCGTGCAGCTGAGCCTGCCGAACGACCACCTGACGTCGGGTTCACCTGATCTCGTGCACGTCTCGGGTGGTCCCGGCGGCCTGCAGATCGTCCGGCGCCTGGCTACACCCGTGGTGTACACGGCCCACCACACCTTCGAGCTCTCTCACCGGTGGTACGAGCCGCAACGCTGGTACGGCGCCGTGGAGGCACGCGGCTACAAGCTGGCCCAGATGGTGATCGCCGTCTCGAAATCGACGGCCGACTCGGTGTGCCGGATGGGCGTTTCCTCGCAACGCGTGGTCGTGGTCCCGCCCGGCATAGACACCGAGCTGTTCCGTCCCGGAGGCTCCCGGGGCCGGAGGCGCATGCTGTTCGTGGGCCGGCTCGAGCCGGAGAAGGGGCCACTGGACGCCTTGGCGGCGATGGAGGAGGTCGTCCGGCAGTCTCCTGGTGCTTCCGGCTCGATCGTGGGTTCCGGCCGCCTCCGGGCCAGGGTGGAGCGGCGAGTCCGAGACACCCCCCAGATCGAGTACCGCTCCGCCCCCTCCGACCAGGAGCTGGCCGAACTCTACGCAGCGGCAGACGTCGTGCTCGTGCCCTCTGCTTTCGAAGGAGTCGGTCTGGTGGCGCTGGAGGCCATGGCCGCGGGGTGCGCCGTGGTCGGCTACGACGTGGTCGGTTTGCACGATACGTTGTCCCACCACGGTGTGCTCGTCGCTGAAGGCGACGTCAAGGGTCTGGCCCGGACCTGCAGGTGCTTGTTGGAGGACCCGGCAAGAGCCGAGGAGCTCGGAGCGGCCGCTTCACAGGCGGTCAGAGCTGAACATTCGTGGAACGACCGCAGCGACGAGATCGTGGCCCTTTACCGGCGAGTGATCGACGATGACCGGCACGACTGAAGAGCAGGCGACGGCGTCGGCCGAAGCCCTGGGCCCGTCGTCTTCCGGCCAGGAAGACGAACGAACACCGGGGAGATGGGCAGGGCACTCCCGTCTCATCTTGGTCATGGCCGTAGCCGGGATCGTCCTGCGCCTGGTGCTGGCGCCGCTCACCTCCTACACGAACGACGACCTGCCCTGGTACACGATGGTCGTATCGGGGATGCAGCATCTTCCCGTCTATGCCCGGCCCGGGTTCTCCTACCCACCCATCTGGGGATGGATCCTGGAGCTCCTCGGCCGGGTGCTGGGCGCTTTGGGCGCCACGCCGGCGACCCTCGGCGTCCACGACGCCACACTGAACCAGGCCAACATGCTGACGGCGGGAGCGTTGGCCACCACCGTCACCTCCCCGCTGTTCAACGTCTGCGTCAAGAGCCTGCTCATCGGTGCCGACCTGGCCACCGCCTTGTTGCTGGCCGGCCTGGCCCCCAGGATCTCCGATCGGCCCCGAGCCCGGGAATGGGCCTTCGGTCTGTACTTCCTCAACCCGCTCGCCATCAACGAGAGCTCGGTCCGGGCCGGAATCGACGGACTGGTGGCCCTGGCCGTCGTCGCCACCCTGGCCATGGTGGCCCAGAGGCGCTTCGTGTTGGCGGGGGCGGTGCTCGCCTTCGGGGTGTTCGTGAAATTGACCCCCATCCTGTTGGCCCCACTGGTACTGAGCGCACTGGTGTCGGTCGGTCGGCACGAGCGAGGTCGGTGGCGCGACTCCCTGGGGGAGGCGGCCCGTTTGGCGGTGGGCGCCGGCGCCGTCTCGGTGCTGGTGGTCCTCCCCCTGTTGGCCACCGGCCAGTGGTCCGGCTTCCTCGAGAACACCTTTTCCCGTACCCAGACCGGCCTCGAGATCGGCGGGCCGGCCTTCGGCGGCCTCCGCCACTTCGCCTACTTCGCCGGACTCCTGCGGTTGTCCCAAGAGCACAGCGGGTTGGTGTTGGCGGCCAGCCTGCTCATCGAGATACTCGTGGTAGCGGCGATGACGCTGTGGGTGTGGTTCAAGGCGCGCCAGTCGGTCTTGCTGGCCCTCATCATGGGAAGCACAGCGGTGTTCGCCGTGGTGGTGGCGACGACACCCACCAGCCAGCCCGGCTACGTCCTGTGGTTCGTGCCGGGGTTGGTCCTCTTGGCCAGCGTACGGCCACGGCTCTATCTGCCGCTCCTGGCCATGTTGAGCTCGGCCGCGGTGGTCTTCTCGCTCACCTACTACAGCCCCGCCCAGGTGCTGTTCCCCCTGGCCGAGTACACGAAGTGGGTCTCACCCCGGAGCCTGGCCAACACCGTGAAGAATTGGTACCTGCGCGGCACCACTCTGTGGGGCGCTTCCTACAAAGAGAACTTCGCGTCGATCTGTGCCGCCGTGGCCATGCTCGCCTACGTCGTGCTCGTTCCTCAGTGCGTCGAGGATCGGCGCTTGTTCGAAGCGACCCGTGGAGTCCGTGAACCGGAGAGAGCCCGGCAAGGCGGGCACGTTCGCTTGGTGGCGGGGCTGGTCGTCCTCTCCCTGTTGGCCATGCTGGTGTCCGTCGCCACTGCGGCCCCTCCTCCTGGTTCGGCCGGTACCCGATTGGTGAGAGCGACCTTTGCAGACCACCACGTCCGAGCCACCGTTGCCGTGAAGCCGATCGCCGACGAACGGACGGCGCGGATGATCGCCTTCCCGGTTTCCCGCCCTCCTGCGGTGCGCCGCGTCGTCGTGGTGGTGGACAGCTCCATGCCCTACGCCTTCACCTCTCTCGAGGACGAGCGAGGGGTGTTCGACAACCTCAAGGCAGACTTGACCTTGAAGGGGTACGGGGGATCGGTGACCATGACCGACGTGTCCGGACTGCTGGGGATCGTGTCGAACACCAAGGACGCCTCCTCGACTGCCGTCGTCGACACCTCCGGGGTCCTGCCCAGTACCGTGTTCGGCCCCGCTGCCGATCTTCTCCTACCATGGCTCAGGGCCGGCGGCACGCTGTACTGGGGGGGCGCCCCTGTCGGTCTCTACGTCGCCCGTCCCGGGCAGAGCAGACCCGATACGTGGTTTGGAGGTCCGGAAACATTGATCGGACCTGCGGCCACCCTGCCGGCGGACCCCGGACGTCAGGCGATCGGTCCGACCACCGACGGCCAGGCGTTGAACCTGCAGTACCGGGATGCGTCGTTCTCACCTTCGTGGTCCGAGGCGGAACAGGAAGGAGCTGTCGCCCTCGGGTCCGTCGGCCCCGGGGTGTCCTCGGTCACCGACTTTCCCTTGGGAACCGGTCACCTGGTGGTGTTCGGAGGGATGATGTACGAGAACGCCCAGGTTGCCGAAGACATCGCCGTCGTCGAGGACTCGGGCATCCTCGGCGCCACCGGCCCGCTCTTCGTGACCGACGAGGCGATCGGCGCCACCGGGAGCCGGTGGACGCGCACCGTGGCCGACCCCACGGCGGCCATGGAGCAGATCGTGGTGTTCGATCCCCGTCCCATCGGCATCTCCTTCTCGACCTTCGTCGTGGACGTGCCCGCCTGCCGTCCCAACTGCCGTTAGCTCGCGCTCACCTGCTCTGTTCTCGCCAGTGCGGTCGAGTCTTGCGGTGGGCCCCGTTTCCCGAAGCGCTCGGTCGCCACAGCCCTCGGACGACGCGCCGCTCGTTCATCGGCGGCCGCAGGCGACGTGTGTTGGTAGCAGACATCTTGGAAGTGCCCTCCTGTTTTGGATGGCTGGAACTTCGACAAGCCCAGTGCTTCTTCCATAAGGGAGGGCCGTTCCGCCGATACGCGGCCTTCAGTTCACGTCGTTTCGTGAAGAATCGAAGCTAGTGCCGCGTCAGGCAACGTTTGCGCGTTTTACCAGCTCACGGAGGGTTTCATGGTGAGCGTGACGGTTGCGCCAGATGATGTAGCGGCGGATCATCGAGTTCTGCTCTTCGTGTGAG
>JASHZK010000046.1 GCA_030042575.1 Acidimicrobiales bacterium | reverse complement strand
AGGGCGACGCCAAGGGCACCGGTCCGAGCGTCCCGGAGCTGTCCGGTCAGGTGGGGCCGGTGTGGAGCTTGCCGTCTGAGATCGCTAGCGCCGGGTCACGGGCCGAAGTGCCAAGGGCGCCAAGGGTGTGGGGGGCTCGGTGGGTGCGGGGGGTGCGGGGGTGCTCCTCGTCCTGCGAAGCTGGCAAGGGCCGGAACGAACACGGCCGCATCCACTGTGCCCCACCCGGTGGCGTCGTTGTAGGAGCCGTCGGCCGAGAACCCGGAGACGGTCACCAGGTCGGACTGGGAGGCGCACTCCAGTCCGGCATAGGGGCCGGACGTCAGGTAGTCGTCGGGCGGGCAGAAGGTGTAGGTGTTGTCTCCCTGGGAGATGGGCACGATGCCGTCGGGCTGCCCGCTTTGCGCCAGGGCGTACAGGGCCGGGTTCAAGTAGCCGAGACTGTGCCCCGCCACCTGGTCAGCCAGGGCCACGATGCCGGAGAAGAGCGGAGAGGCTTCACTGGTCCCGCCCACGATCGACCATCCGGCCACCGACGGGTCGGTGGTGTCGTAGTAGACCACGGCTCCGTTGACGGCGGCGCTCATGGCGATGTCGGGCGTGCCCCGGCTGCCGCCGACGACGCCTGCCACCCCGTTTTGGAACGACGGACGGGAGAAGACCGTGGAGTGGCCTCCTCCACTCGACCCCCAGGTGTAGACGGGCCCCGGAATCCCGACGGTGGAGCTGAGGTCGTGCCAGACGCTGTCGGGAGCGGTCCGGTAGCCCTGGTCGTTGAGGTGCAGCTGGGTGCCGCCCACCGCCGTGACCAGCGGGTCCGAGGACGGCCAGTCGATCGCCTGGGTCGAGTAGCAGCAATCGGCGTCGTTCGGGTCGGCGCACCCGGAGCTGGGATCGCAGTAGTAGTCGGTCGATCCTTCGTCACCGGACGAGGCCAACACGGTCACCCCGTTCCGCGCCGCGTTCTCGTAGGCGGAGCGCAGCGAGTAGATCTGGCTCGGGCTGGTGAAGGTCTGTTCGGTGGCCCCGAAACTCTGGGTGATCACGTCACCGAGATGGTGGTCGATGACGTAGTTCTCGGCCGCCACGATCTGCGGGAACCCGTAGATTCCCTCGGTCTCCGTCATCGGGGTCTCGACCAGGAGGATGTTGGCCTCCGGAGCCATGGCGTGCGACCACTCGACGTCGAGGCTGGTCTCGTCGGTCCAGCCGTAATAGTCGGAGCACAGATCAGGGCCGGTCGGGCTGTACTCGGACGCGCAGTCGCTGGGGTTGGTGGTGATGGGGCCCTCGGGGGTGATCACCTGGAAGGAGGGCGGGTTGGGCAGGCCCGTCTCGGCGTCGAAGGTGTCCAGGTCCGAGACGATGGACGGGGAGCCGAAGGCATCGACGATGACGATCGTCTCACCCTGCCCCTCGATCCCCCTGGCGAAGAGCGGTGCCAGGTTGTAGGCCGACTCGAGCTGGGAGGGCTGATAGCAGGCGACGTCGTAGTCCGCCTCGCACTCCGCCGTGGTGGGCGGCTGTGCCATGTGGCCGGCGGAAATGATGTGGCCGGTCACGAAAGGCACCGGCTGGATCACGCCGGCCACCGCCGGCACGCTCGAACCCACCAGACACCCGAGGGCGACGATCAGCGTCCCCGACCCGACAGCAAGCGCGGCTTTCCGTCCCACACCCATCACATCCCCCTGTTCCTCAGAAGCCACTCCGGCATCAACCTTCACAAAAAGGCCGGTCAGCTTGGCCAACCAACACACACCATTCCCGTGGTTCCATCGTTCCAGTACATCCGAATGCACAGATGCCAAGAGATTTTTCCAGCCGTTGTGAGCGCGATCAAGGCGAGCGGCTGGGAACGGCGGGATCCCGGTCGGGCCTTGCCATGCGTTTCACAACGGTGCCGGTGCGGGAGGCGAACCCGCTGTGTACGTGGACGACGGCCCTCACGGCCGTTCGACGGAGTCGCCTCCCTGCACGTCGGCCACCTCCACGGGAGCACCGGTAGCCGCTGAGCGGTAGGCCGCCTCCACGAGCCCGTGGGCCACCAGCGCATCCGGGAAGCCCGGCGAAGCGGGCCTGCCCTCCAGGTTGGCGCGGACCCAAGCTCGGGTTGCCAGGTACGTGTAGAAGAGGAAATCCCGCCGCACCACGCCAAGGGAGCCGAAGTACTGCTCGCGCAGTTCGTGCAGATCAAGGCGATGCGGTGGTTCGTCGGGACGCTGGACGATGAAGCTGTCCTCAGGCGCCCCGACGATGAAGTCGGAGGTGGTCTCCACCGCCCCGCGCTCGAAGAACACCTCGAGGCGACGAACCTCGCGACCGCGTACGCCGTTGAAGACCGTGAGCAGGTTTCCAACCACGCCGGACTGGTGCTCGATGGTGAGGGCGACGACGTCTTCCACCTCGAAACCGAATACCGCGCGTTGGGCGGCATAGACCCGCACTGGAGGGCCGAAGAGAAAACACAGGATGTCTGCGGCGTGGATCGAGTGCTCCAGGAGCGCACCGCCACCCGCCAGTGACCGCTGCGATCGCCACGAGCTGTGGCCGGGCACCACCTGGCCGGTCGGCCAGAACTGGTCCTCACGCAGGATGTAGCCCATGGCGCCGCCCAACTCTTGCGATACGACCGCGTCATGGAGCCGGTTCACGATGGGGTGGAAGCGCTGGTGGAACCCGACCTGGGCCACGACCCCCGAGGTCGACACCGTACGCACCAAGTCGGCCACCTCGAAGAAGGTCGGCGCCAGGGGCTTCTCGCAGAGCACGGACTTGCCGGCGGCGAGGGCGGCGCGCACCAGCTGGACGTGGGTGTGGGTCGGGGTGGCAATGATGACGGCGTCGATTCCGGGAGAGGCGATTACCGCCTCGACGTCATCTGTGGTGTCGTCGAACCGACAGTTGCGATGCGCCGCCTGGCGAGCGTGTTCCGATGGGTCAGCGGCGACCACGGTCAGGACCTCACCGTCCTGGACGAGGGGTCGGAGGCTGTCGGCGTGAATCTGCCCGATGACCCCGCAGCCAATGAGGCCGAGTCGAAGTGGTGCTTCCAAGTTTCCCCCCAACCGTGATTCCGTCTGAGCCGCTGTCAGGCCCGTGGTGACGTCAGGCGCCGCCTGTCGTCTACCAGGACGGATAGCCCCGGCCACGTCCTTGCCGGCGCTCCGGCGAGGCGCCCTGAGATACCAGGTGCCGCTGCGTGGCGCAAGGGCGCCAACTGATGGTCGGTCCCACCCTGTACGAGTCCGGCCCGCCGGACAGTCCCGTGGTCGTCATCCGAGGGGCAGCTAGCGAGCACTCAGTTGTAGCTCAGGAGGTCGGTCCGGTCACCTGAGACTTCGTGCGTGGGTCTGAGCGACACCTGGTGCCCGTCAACGATGTCGACGCGTTGCACGGCATCGACATGTCCCCGACCGGCACCGCTCCACTTGGCCTTGGCAAGGCCCTTGGCTTCCTCCGGTGTTGAAGCGACGACGAAGACCACTTCGTGGTCCTCCCCCATCCGTCCGGCGGCGACCGGGCCCCCTAGGAACGCAGCGTAGAGATACATGCCAAGGACTCCCGTCCACAAGTGCTCGGTCCCAGCGTTCTGAGGGCGACAGCCCTCATGGCTCACCCTCACCGAGTTGGAGAACTCCGCCCAAACTATCGGAGCAATCCCTGCATGGAGAGGTTCGAGCAGGAGGGAGCGGACGAGCCGTCGCCGATGTGGGCCTCGGGTGCTCGATTGAACTTCCGGGTAGCCCCAGGCTCGTGCTGCTGATCTCGAGCGCCGTGTACACCGTCAGCCCCACCGACTGAGTCCACCCGTCTCCGGACCAGCGGTCCCTGGCCCGCCAGAGGCGATCTGTTGACTCACTCGTCGGCAAAGCGCAGAAACGGCTGACCCGGACGGTATTCGACCGGCACATCGCCCATCTCCTTGTAGTGCTGCACCAGGACGACATTGCTGACTTGTTGATTGAGCGCGGTGAGACGGAAATGGCGGCGCGGCGCGTGGCCGGCCTGGAACACGCTGCACAGGGTGATCTCGGAGGCGTGATCGAATGCCTCATTCGGCGCCACCTCGCCGGTGTCCAGCATGGCCAGCAGGGCTGGCGTGCTGGTACCCACCAAGCAGTAAATGCAGTTCTCACCGTCGCGCCCTACGCCGCGCCCGATCATGAGTCGGTCTCCGCCATCCTCGATGGCGTAGAGCGTCGAGTCGCCTGAGCCGAAGCGGTGAGCGGAATTCTCCCCCTGGCCTGTCTCGACGCGCACCCGGTGGCGCTGCAGGTCCCTCATGGCCAACTCGACGTGGGACGCCACGAGGTCTTCGTCGTTTCCGTCGCTGTCCGCTCCACAGTCGCCGACGTCCACAGGCTCGAGGATCTCCCCGAGGCCGGTATCGATCCAGGCCGGGGCGGTATAGGGAGGCGCGGCCACGTCCCACCCATGAGGGACCGATACCCCCCGGTCCCCGGCCTTCCCCTCGTCCCCGCTGGCGGCCACGCCGCACAGTATCGCCAGGAGGCCCGCACCGGGGCGCCGGCCAGGTACCCGTCCAGGGTCAGCCAGCCGCCTCTGTCCCGAAGCGTGGGGGCCGGGCACCGTGCGCCGATCAACGGACGACCAGCCATTGACCGGCTTCGCCGGGAGAAGGGGCCTTATCCTGACTCGTGATGGAGCCGGACCACCTCAGAACTACTTCCGTCTTCTTGGACTTCGACGGCACGATCTCGACCTCCGATGTCGGCGTCCACCTCATGAACCGTCTGGCCGACGACCACTGGTTGGAGATCGAGGACCTGTTCGAGCACAGGGTGATCGGCAGTCGTGAGTGCATACTCCGAGAATGGGGACTACTTCCCTCGACCCAGGAGGACATGCTTCGGTCGGTGGCATTGGAGATCGGCGTGGACCCCGACACCTCGATGCTGGTAACCGGACTGCTTCAGGCCGGCGCCGAGGTCACCGTTGTTTCAGACGGCTTCGGGTTCTATGTGCCAGATGCCGTGGCTTTGCTGGAGGTGCCGGTGCTGACGGCGGCCGTCGATTGGGCCACCGGCATCCTGAGTTTCCCGTTTGCCGACTCGACCTGCCCGTGCGCCGCCTGTGGAACATGCAAGGTCGCCCCTGTTCAGGCGGCGGCATCTCGGGGACGGACGACGATCTTCGTCGGCGACGGGTCCAGCGACCGAAACGTCGCTGCCCACGTGGACTATCTCTATGCAAAGGACAACTTGGCGTCATGGTGTCAGGCGAACGACGTCACCTACAGACCCTTCGTAACTCTCGGAGACGTCGCCCGAGACCTGGGGCTGGCCCAGCCCCCGGTGAGCGACTCGCTTGGTAGGTCTGCCTCGAGAGCCCCAGCGGTGGATGTGAGCCCTCCCGGCCAGTAGGTCTTCCCATCCTCTTCTCGACCTTGCCGGAGGACGGATGGCCTCCTCGGCTCCTTCAGAGGCTCAGATGGAAGATCCCTGGCCGAGGCGCTTGTGGGTCCGATAACGCTCGGCCCACTCGTCATTGAGATGGTCCGCCTGCCGAAGGGTTCCGGCTGTGACCACGTGACCCGTCGGCATTTCGAGGCCCAGGAACTCAACCACGACACCGATAACGGCTTCCATGTCGGCTACCAGTCCCTCGTAGAAGACGATGAGTGGTTCGACTCCCGAGGCGTCGAACCACTCGTGCCAGGCGGCATTGTGCTCGTTGACGGTGACGACGTAACCGTCAATTGCTTCGACGTCGAACTGGAGTCGGTGCCGAGCCAGGGTGGCGTCCTCGTCCTGCCAATGACCACTCTGCTCAGCCCTGAACCATGAAATAGCCTGAGCCAGTACATCTTTTCGCTGAAGGTGCACGAATCGTGTCGATCCAAGTGCCTGTTCCAGGACTTCCAGGTCTGGCCCGCACGGGTGACCTTGAACGGCTCGAAGCTTGGCGACGACCTCGTCCATCGTCTCCCACATGACCCTCGCCCCGAACACTCCATTCTCCGTGCTACCGGCCAGCACGGCTGATTTCACGTACTCGTCGTAACTGATGGGACCATCGGGGCCGAGGG
>JASHZK010000422.1 GCA_030042575.1 Acidimicrobiales bacterium | reverse complement strand
TCGGCGCGCCGGGCCATTCCGAGCTTGCCGAGCAGGTTGGAGACATAGTTCTTGACCGTCTTGTCGGACAGGAAGAGCTCGGCACCCATCTGGCGGTTGGTCTTGCCGGCGGCGATCATGTCCAGGATCTGGCGCTCCCTCGGCGTGAGGCGGTTGGCGCCCTCCTCCTCGACCCGGGCGCGGTGCAGGTCCTCGAGGACCCGGCGGGCGGTCTGGCGGTCGATGAGCGAATGGCCGGAGGCGACCGCCCTGATCGAGGTCAACAGGTCGGGGCCCTGGATCTGCTTGAGCACGTATCCGCTCGCCCCTGCGACGATGGACTGGGCCAGGGCCTCGTCATCGGCGTAGGAGGTGAGGACCAGGCAGGCCACCTCCGGATGAGACGAGCGGATCTCGCGGCACACCTCGATGCCGTCCCCGTCGGGGAGGCGCACGTCGAGGACGGCGACGTTGGGCCTGGCCTCCTCGATGGCCGCCAGCGCCCCGGCGGCGGTGCCCGCTTCTCCCACGACCTCCACCTCGGGGTCGGTCTCGAGGACTCTCCTCACTCCCTCGCGCACCACCTGGTGGTCGTCCAACAGGAACACCCGCACGTTCACGGGCCTCATTCTGTACCAGGTGCCACGGCCCTTCCGACCCCTGAGGCCTGCGTGCGCCCTGACGGCCCGGATGGGAACATCTGCGGGTGCCGCACCACTCCATCCGTGACCCCGAGCGGCTCTGGGCTCTGCTCGACGCCATGCTCCTCATCGAGTCCGACCTCGAGCTCCCCGGAGTCCTGCGCCGCATCGTCGAGAGCGCCTGCTCCCTCACCGGCGCCCGCTACGGGGCCCTCGGGGTGCTGGACCCCTCGGGCAAGCGATTGTCCGAGTTCGTCCATCTGGGCGTGGACGAGGCCACCGTCGACGAGATCGGCCATCTCCCGGAGGGTGGTGGCATCCTGGGACTGCTGATCCTCGATCCCACGCCCCTTCGACTCGACGACTTGTCGGCTCATCCCGACTCGGTGGGCTTCCCCCCCGGCCATCCCCCCATGCGTTCGTTCCTGGGCGTGCCCGTCATGGTCCGAGGCCAGGTGTTCGGGAACCTCTATCTGACGGAGAAGCAGGGGACGGCCGCCTTCTCGGAGGATGACGAGGCGACGGCCACCGCCCTGGCCACCGCCGCCGGCATCGTCGTCGAGAACGCCCGCCTGCACGGTCGGGTGGGCGAGCTGTCCATGGCCACCGACCGCGAGCGGATCGCCCGGGAGCTCCACGACACGGTGATACAGAGGCTTTTCGCCACCGGTCTGTCTCTGCAGTCGGCCCTTCCGCGTTCCGACGACCCCGAGCTTCGTTCGCGCATCTCCGAAGCCATCGCCGAGCTCGACGACACCATCCGCCAGGTGCGTACCACGATCTTCGCCTTGGAGCCTCCTCCGGCGGCGCGCAAGGGACTGCGGGGAAGAATCCTGGAAGTCTGCGCCCAGTCGGCCCGCAGCCTGGGGTTCGAGCCGGCGGTGCGGTTCTCCGGCACCATCGACCGAAGCGTCCCCGAGGCGCTGGCTGCCGAGTCGTTGAGCGTCCTGCGAGAGGCGCTCTCCAACGTGGCGCGCCACGCCCATGCCCGAACCGTCGAGGTCGACGTCTCGGCGGGCGCCACGCTGGAGTTGCGCTTGGCCGACGACGGGGCCGGTGTCGGTGAAGCTCCGCCCGTCGGAGGGCGGGGACTCCTGAACATGGCCGAGCGGGCCAAGCGGCTCGGGGGGTCGTTCAGCATCTCGGGTCGTGCCGGCGGCGGCACCGAGATCCGGTGGAACGTGCCCATCGAGCCGTAGGCCCGCCGACAGGAGTGGGCCCTCTCACAGATGACGGGGCTCGGGCCCTGGGCCGTCCCAGCTCTCGGCGACCCGGACGCGAGCATCGACGACGGTCACCCCGATGGGACCGGCGATGACGGGGTTGCAGTCTGCCTCGGCGAGCTCCGGTAGGTCGGCGGCGAGACGCCCGAGCCGTAGCAGCAGGTCGACGAGGGCGTCGACGTCCACCGGCGGGCTGCCGCGGAAGCCGGTGAGAAGTCTCGATCCTCGAAGCGAGTGCACGAGCTCGGTGGCGTCAGAGGTGGTCAACGGGGCCAGCGCACTGGCATGGTCGCCGAGCAGCTCGACGGCGGTGCCCCCCAGGCCGAACAGGACGAGGGGCCCGAAGGCGCGATGGCGCACGAAACCGGCGATGGTCTCCACCCCGCCAGGAACCATCTTCTGGAGGACGGCCCCGTCCATGGCGGAGCCGAGGTCACGTTGCATCGATCGGTAGGCGTCAGAGACGTCTTCGGGCGACCCGAGCGCCAGTTTCACCCCCCCGACATCGCTCTTGTGAACGATGGCCACGCCGGTCGCCTTGAGCGCCACCGGACCGCCGAGCTCCCGGGCCGCCCGTTGCGCCTCCGTGGCGCTCGTCACCGCCACCGTCGGTACCGTCGGGATTCCGTAGCTGTCGAGCAGCTCCATCGCCGCCGCCCCGGTGATCCAGCCCACAGCGGCGGTGCCCCTGCTCCCCGCGGCCTGTGGTCCGTGGTCGTCGGACACCGCCGGCGGCCGGGCGGCCAGGGCCCCCTCCACCACCCGGAGCGCCACCCGGGTGTCCAGGCCGTCGAGCACGGGCTCGGGCTCCTCGGGACGGGCCCGCCACCTCGAGTACTCAAACGCCCTGGACAGCGCCCGGGCGGCCGCCTCGGGATAGGCGAAGAGGGGGACGCGGACATCTCCCTGGCCCAGCGAAGTGGGCGGCACCTCTGAGCCCAGGAAGCAGCCGAGCACGGGCTTGCCTGATCCCGCCTGGTAGGCGTCGCCGGCCGCCCCGATCACGGCGGCGGCGACGTCGTCGGCCCGGGTCACGAGGGGCGGGGTGAAGATCACGATCACGGCGTCGACGTCCCGGCCTTCGAGGAGAAGCCCGAGAGCCTGCCGGTAGGTGTCCGCCGACGCCGAGGCGATCATGTCCACCGGGTTGCGGGCTGCGGCACTCGGGTCGAGGAACGAGCGCAGGTCCTTCTGGGTGGACTCGGCCAGCTCGGGTACCTCGAGGCCGAAGCCGGCGCAGGCGTCGGCGGCGAGGACTCCGGGGCCCCCCGCATTGGTGAGGATGGCCACCCGGTTCCCGGCGGGCAAGGGGCAGCCGTCGAGGACCTGGGCGACGTCGAACATCTCCTCGATGGTGTCCACGCGGACGACCCCGGTCTTTCGGAACAGGGCGCCCACGGCCTCCTCGGGACTGGCCAGGGCCGCCGTGTGCGAGGCCGCACCTCGCGTCCCGGCTGCGCTCCGACCGCTTTTCACCGCCACGATCGGCTTGGAGCGGCTGAGAAGTGACGCCACCTTGACGAACCTCCGAGGGTTGCCGAAGGACTCCAGGTACATGAGAACGACCTTCGTTGCCGGGTCCTGCTCCCACCACCGCAGCAAGTCGTTGCCGCTGATGTCGGCTTTGTTGCCGGTCGAGACGAAGGCCGATATGCCCAGTCCCCGAAGGGAGATCTCTCGAAGGAGGGCGATCCCGAGCCCGCCCGACTGGGACACGAATCCGATGTCACCGGGACTGGGGGCGCTGGGAGCGAACGTGGCGTTCATCGATGTGTCCGCCGCCGTGTTGGCGACTCCGAAGCAGTTCGGTCCCAACATCCTCATGCCATAGGAGTGAGCCAGCCGGACGAGCTCGTGCTGGAGCCGGGCTCCGTCGGTTCCGATCTCGGCGAACCCGGCCGAGATGACCACCAGGGCACCGACCCCCTTACGGCCGCAGTCCTCGACCACTGTTTCGACCTTGGCGGCGGGAACGGCGATCACCGCCAGGTCCACCGGTTCGGGAATGGCGCCCACGCTCGGCCAGCAGGGGACACTGGCGACGTGGGTGGCCGCGGGATTGACGGGATAGACGGTCCCCTCGAACCCACCGGAGAGAAGGTTCTGGAGGAGCTGGTGCCCGATGGTTCCGACAGCACGGGCCGCGCCGATCACGGCGATCGATCGTGGCCGCAGAAGCCGCTCCATGGAGCTCACGACCGCTCGGCGGTCGCGTTCCTCGGCGGCTTCTTCCGCCAGGCGGTTGGGCGAGATGTCGAGGACGACCCGTACCACCCCTCTCGATCCCTGGGAGTGACGGGTGAAGCCGGCGTCGCGCAGTACCTGGATCATCCGGTGGTTGTCGAGCAGAGTTTCCGCAACGAAGCGCTTTATCCCGTGCTGTCGCGCCGTCACCACGAGGTGCTCGAGCAGCGTCGTGCCTATTCCCCTGCCTTGGAAGGCATCGGCCACGACGAAAGCCACCTCCGCCTCGTCTCGTCCCGGGGCGCGGTCGTAGCGGGCGACGGCGATCATTCGATCCGCCCGCTCTGCCACCAGAGCCACCCGATCCGCTCCGTCGACATTGGTGAAGCGCTTCACCTCTCGCTCGCTCAGGACGGGATGGGGCCCGAAGAACCGGAAGACGACGGTCTCCGGGGACAGTCCGCCGTGGAAGGCGATCAGCGCTTCGGCGTCCTCCGGTCGGATGTCGCGCACGTGGGCCGTGGTGCCGTCGGCGAGGAGCACGTCGAAATCCCGGCCGACCGGACCGGTGGGCGCCGTCGGGGCCGGGTTCACCGGGTCCGGACCCCCAGGGCCGTCCTCATGTCACCACCTGACTCGCCGGGTGCTACCTGGTGATGCGTCGGCCACTGAACACCGGTTCGGCGATGGCCACCCAGTGCTCCTTGGCCCCGGCTGCCCAGGGTTCGAGGTGTCGAGCCGTGACCGTCGTGGACCAGGCGTCCAGGGCACCGGTCAGCTCCCGGCCGACGCCCTGCACGACGACGCTCCATCCTGAGTGGTACATCGGGTCGACCTCGTCGATCTCGAAGGCCACCGGGCCCATGGGAGCGGCGTCGAGCTTGGTGCCGGTGCCGGTGCGAAAGGCCACGGTGCGGCCCTCGAGGATGTAATTCACGGGAAGGATGAGGGGGCGGCCTTCGGCGACGACGGCGACACGTCCCACGAAGTGTGAGGCCAGCAGTTCCAGGCACTGCGCCTCGGGGATCTCCTCCATGTTCGAGTCCTCTGCCACGATCCCTCCCTGGCCGTCTGGCGGCTCCGGAGTCGCTCCCGGACGGGTCCCGGGAGCTCCCGAGAGCAATGTCTATCCCGGATCACGGAGGGAGGCCGATCGACCGGGACGGCGGGTTCTTGGAGCCGATCGGGCGTGCCGTTCGGCACTAGGCGTCAGGGCGGTCCATCTCGAGAATGGGGGTAGAGCTCCGGAGCGGGGCTTATGAGCAAGGAGCGAGACAACATGAGACGCAAGACTTTCGACCTGCTGGCGACAACCGGTGGCGCCATGCTCGTCGTGGTGCTGGTCGTGGCCGGCGTGTTGGGGGTGTGGGCCTACAACTGGACCACGACCAACGTCCGCAACCAGCTGTCCGAGCAGAAGATCCAATTCCCGACGGCAGCGGAGCTGGCCACGGCCAAGAACCCGGCTCCCGGTGGGTTCTCCGAGGTCACCCCGGCCATGGTCCCCTATCTCAAGCCCTACGCCGGGCAGTGGATGACCACCGGGGCGCAGGCCGAGGCCTACGCCGACCACTTCATCGCCATTCACCTCCAGGAGATCGGCGGGGGGCTGACCTACTCCCAGTTGAGCGCCAAGGCCATGGCCCTGCCCAAGGGCTCGGCCGCCTACACGACGGCGGAGGCCACGGTGCAGACGGTGTTCCAAGGCACCACCCTTCGGGGACTGCTGCTCGAGGCCTACGGCTTCTCGCGCTTCGGGCAGATCGCCTTGGTGGGGGCCATCGTCGCCTTCGTGCTGGCCGGAGCCATGGCCATCTTGACCCTGTTCGGGCTGTGGCACTTCGGCCGGACACCGGAGGACGTTGAGTTCCCAAAGTCGCTCCACCACGAGGTGCGGGTGCCGGTGGCCGTGTGAGCTGACCGACATCCCGCTCCCCCGTGGGGCTCACCACCGACCCGGTTCCTTGGAGCCGGGTCGGTGCGCGTCCGGCGAACGGGGGCCAGGGCACTCGTTGTTCAACTGCAGAGAGAGGGGTGAAGTAGAGATGGAGCAGCTTGCCGGCCTGGATGCGGCCTTCCTCTACTGCGAAACACCGACCGTGCACATGCACGTGTGTGCTGTGCTGATCCTCGATCCGTCGACAATGCCCGGCGGTCGTTTCTTCGACCGCCTCCGCTCCGTACTCGTCGAAAAGGTGCCGGAGATCCCTCTGATGCGCCAGAAGCTGCTCACCGTCCCGCTCGGTCTGGGCCGGCCCTTCTGGGTCGACGAC
>JASHZK010000421.1 GCA_030042575.1 Acidimicrobiales bacterium | reverse complement strand
TCCAACGGGCAGAACTGGGAGTTCGTGGTGGTGCGCGACGACCACGTGAAGGCCGGGCTCGCCGCTCAGTACCGGCGCTCCTGGCGCCTCTACGGCGGCCTCGGGCGCAGGCTGAGGACCGACGACCAGACGACTCGCATCCTCAGGTCGGTTCAGTGGCAGGTCGACCATTTCCAGGACATCCCGGTGGTGATCGTCTGCTGCCTGCGCGGTGGGCCCCGGCTGCCCTTCGTGCCCTTGCCGGCCATCGCCCTCTCCAGCCATTACGGCTCGATCTACCCGAGCGTGCAGAACCTCTTGTTGGCGGCGCGTGCCGTGGGCTTGGCCGGAGCGCTCATCACCTTGCCCCTTTGGTCGGTCACTGCGGCCCGACGGATCCTCGGCCTTCCCCTGGGCGTGGAACCCTGTTGCATCGTCACCCTCGGATGGCCCAAGGGCCGGTACGGGCCCAAAGCGAGAAAGCCCGTGGGCGACGTCGTCCACTTCGACCGTTACGGGAACCAGCCCCGGCGCCAGGCCGTCGCCGGCCGGCACGCCTCGTAACGTTCGTCGGTGGCCGAGGAACCTCGCCCGCGCCCAGGCGCCGCCACCGTTTGGCGGCTGCTCGTCGGACGTCCGCTGCGGGCCGGCGAGGCGTCCAAGGAGCAGATCACCCCGGTCGAGGGCCTCTCCGCCCTGTCGCTGGACGCCTTGACCTCGGTGGCCTACGGGCCCGAGGCCATCATCGTGGTGCTGGCGGTGGCCGGAGGTTCGGCCCTCCATCTGGTCCTCCCCATCACCATCGCCATCGTGGTCCTGCTCACCGTCTTGGTCTTCTCCTACCGCCAGGTGATCGACGCCTATCCCTCCGGTGGGGGCGCCTACGCCGTGTCCAGGGCCAACTTCGGACCACGAGCTGCCCTGGTGGCAGCCGCTTCTCTGGTCGTCGACTACACCCTCACGGTGGCGGTGTCGATCGCCGCCGGAGTGGCCGCCCTCACTTCGGCCTTCCCCGCCTTGAGCTCGGCCACCGTGCCCATCTGCCTGGCCATCCTGGCCCTCATCACCATGCTCAACCTGCGGGGGCTGGGCGAGACGGCCCGGGCCTTCTTGCTTCCCACCCTGGTCTTCATCATCGGGCTCCTGGCCGTCATCGCCGTGGGTCTGGTGCACCCGTTGGCCCTGCACGCCCCTCAGCCCGGCCACCTCGAACTGCCCACCCGCTCCCTGCAGGCCGTCGGGATCCTGCTCGTGCTCAAGGCCTTCTCGGCCGGGTGCAGCGCCCTGACGGGAGTGGAGGCCATTGCCAACGGTGTGCCGCTGTTCAAACAGCCTCGGGTCAGGCGGGCCAAGCGCACCGAAGCGATGCTGGGGGTGATCCTGGGGGCCATGCTGCTCGGCCTGGCCGTGCTGGCCCGCCGCTGGCACGTGGGGCCGCGCTCGGGTCAAACCGTGCTCAGTCAGATCATGGCCGACGCCGTGGGCCGCCACTGGGCCTATTACGTCGTGTCGCTGACCATCACCCTGGTGCTGGCTCTGGCGGCCAACACCTCGTTCGGCGGTTTGCCCGTCCTGGCCAGCCTGCTCGCCCGTGACAACTACCTGCCCCATCTGTTCTCGCTCCGGGGAGATCGTCAGGTGTTCTCCACCGGCATCTGGGTCCTGGCTGTTTTGGCCGGGATCCTCCTGACGGCGGTGGAGGGAAACACCCAAACCCTGATCCCCCTGTTCGCCATCGGCGTGTTCACCGGCTTCACCTTCTCGCAGTCGGGCCTGGTCGTCCACTGGCGGAGGACTCGTCCGGCCCGCTGGCGGTGGCGCGCCGCGGTCAACGGACTGGGTGCCGTGGTCACCGGCGTAGCCACCGTGGTGTTCATCTTCACCAAGTTCGCCGAGGGGGCCTGGGTCGTGATCGTGGCCGTCCCCACCTTCATCTTCTTGTTCCTGCGTATCCACCTCTACTACGAACGTGCCGCTGAAACTCTCGGATTCGGCACCGACCCTCCCCGGCCCCACCCGGCCCATGGCGGGAAGTGCCGGGTGGTGGTGCCGGTGACCGCCGTCTCCCGTCTCACCGCCCGTGTCCTCGACGAAGCCCTTTCCCTCAGTGACCACGTGGAGGCGGTGACCGTCGTCATGGAGGACTCCGGCGCCCATGATCGCTCCCGGGCCCTGGAGGAGGATTGGAGGCGGTGGAACCCAGGAGTCCCCCTTCGGGTGTTGCGCACCGAGTACGCCTCGGTGGTGGACCCCATTGTCGACTTCATCGACGAGCAACGCAGGAGGCACTCCGAGCAGATCGTGGTGCTGATCCCCGCCGTCATCCCCTCGAGGACGCGCTATCGCCTCCTGCACAACCAGGTCGACCTGGTGCTCAGTGCCGCCCTGCGGAGCCATCCCGACGTGGTGGTGGCGCGGGCGGCCATGCGCCTGGAGGACTGCGCTGCAGTGAGATGATCCCTCAGATGGAGCCCGGCCCTGGTCGTACCCAGGCTCCCGGTTCGGACCGGCCGGAGCCCTACTTCCCGTTGCCCGAGGATCTGGAGCATCCCCGGGAGACAGCCAGGAAGGTGTTCGACGGCCTGGCCGACCTCTACGACCGGGCCAGGCCGGGCTATCCGCCGGCGGCCATCGACGCCGTCGTGGCTCGCTGCCGTCTGGGAGCTTCGAGTTCCGTGCTCGAGGTCGGATGCGGGACCGGCCAGCTGACGCGGTTGCTGGCGCCCCTCGGGTGCCGGATCCGATGTCTGGAGCCCGGTGCTGCCCTGGCTCGGCGGGCCCGGGTGAACCTGGCCGCCTTTCCTGCCGTGGACGTGCAGGTGGCCACCTTGGAGGAGGCGGAGGAGGAGGAGACCTTCGACGCGGTGGTGGCCGCCACCGCCTTCCACTGGGTCGACCCCGAGATCGCCTTGGCCAAGGTGGCCCGCCTCCTGGGCGCCCGGGGACAGCTGGCCCTGTTCACCAACGGCCACGGAGCGGGCGGCTCTCAGGCGTCCATCGCCTCCGAGGTCCAGGCCCTGCATCGTGCACTGGCCCCCTCGGCCGGGACCTGGCAGTTCCCCACGCTCCCCGAGATCGAGCGCGCCGCCTTGGCCGGCGGCGACGTCGCCGCCGTTTGGGGCCGGGTCGAGCGCAAATTCGCCCATCCGGCGCCCGGGGGGGAGCTGTTCGAGCACCCGTGGGTGGCGGTGTTCCCCTGGTTCGCCACCTACGACACCGCGAGCTTTCTGGAGTTGCTCCAGACGCAGTCTTCGTACGCTCTCATGGATCCCGAGCTCCGCCACGAGCTGTTCGGTGCCATCGCCGAGCTCGTCGACGAAAGGCTCGGCGGCATCCTCACCAAGCAGTACCTGACGGTGGTGGCCGTGGCCCGACGGCGCTGACGATGCGGTTCGGCGTGCTGATCCTGCCCGAGCTGTCCTGGGGCGAAGCCGGCGCTCGCTGGCGGCGCGCCGAGGAGCTCGGCTTCGCCCACGCCTGGACCTACGACCACCTGACCTGGCGCCACTTTCGGGATCGTGCCTGGTTCTCCGCCTTGCCCACCCTGACGGCAGCGGCCACCGTCACCGAGCGCATCGAGCTCGGGACTCTCGTCGCCTCGCCCAACTTCCGCCATCCCCTTCCCTTCGTGAAGGAGCTCGTCACCCTGGACGACATCTCCGGTGGTCGCCTGGTGGCGGGGATCGGCGCCGGGGGCACGGGGTGGGACGCCACCATGCTGGGACACGAAGCGTGGACGGCGCATGAGCGAACCCAGCGCTTCGCCGAGTTCGTCGAGCTCACCGACTTGCTCCTGCGGGACCCGACGGCCACGTGGAGAGGGCGGTATTACGCCGTCGACCAGGCTCGCACCTATCCCGGCTGTGTCCGCTCCCCCCGGCTGCCGCTGGCCATCGCGGCCACGACTCCCTCCGGCATGGAGCTGGCCGTGCGCTTCGGGGAGCTGTGGGTCACCGCCGGCCGGCGCGGCGCCGAGCCTGCCCTCGGTGCCGAAGAGGGGGCCGAGGTCGTCGGGCGTCAGATCGAGCGGCTCTTCGAGGCTTGTGCCCGCCGCGGCCGCCAGCCCCAGACGCTTCGCCGTCTGGTGCTGAGCGGTCCCGGCCTCGAGGCCGGCTTGGGCTCGGTGGGGGAGTTCCGCGACACCGTGGCCCGCTACGAAGCGGTGGGCGTCACGGACTTCGTCGTCCACTGGCCCAGGTCGACCGAGCCCTATCGGGCCGACGCCGCCGTGTTCGACGAGATCTGCCGCGTCGTGGTCGCATGAGGCGCCACCGGGGCGTCATGTCGAACGGCGGCGGGCGATGACCCGCTCGGCTGCCTCGTTCACCCCGGTGGCCAGCGGCCAGCCCACGTAGTGGGTGAGGTGGATCACCACCTCGCGCACCTGCTCCTCGGTGAGCTCGTCGTTGTCCAGTGCCGCCTGGAACTGCACGTCGAGCAGGTCGGTGCGCCCCAGGGCGGCCAGCACACCGACGGTCAGCAGCCGCCGCTGGAGCATCTCCAAGCCGTGGCGGCACCACACGTCACCGAAGAGGTGATCCACGGTGTAGGCCACGAAGTCGCCCTCTACGGCGTCAGGATCGACGTGGAAGTTGTAGACGGCCTGCATCTTCTCCATGCCCGCCCTCCGGTCAGGACGCGGCGGCCGGTGCTCCTCGGTCACGGCTCTCCTTCTGTTGTGCGGCAGGGCGGCGGCTCTCTCAGGGCGCGCTGGCAGGGTCGGGGGCCAGTCCGAACAGGGCGTCGGTGCGAGTCTCGGCCATGGCGGCCAGGGGCAGGGTCACCCCCAGACGCCGCCCGAGCGCCAAGGCGGCCCGCAGGTCCTTGTGGGCCAGCTCCGACCCCCGGCGCATGGCTCGCACGAGCCCGGCGTCGTCGTCGGGGCCGAAGGGCGCTGCCGAGGGACGGAACATCAAGGTCGAGGCGCCACCGATCTTCTTGTCGCTCTCGCGGATGACTCGGGCCAGCTTGGACAGCTCGATCCCGGCTGCTTCGGCCAGCAGCTGGGCTTCGTAGGCGGCCAGCCACGACCCGTACTGCACGAGGTTGCGGGCCAGCTTGGCCTGGAGCCCGGTGCCGACAGGGCCCATGTGCACCACCAGGGAGCTGAAAGCCCCGATGACGGGGCGGACCCGCTCGACGACCTCCTCGTCACCACCGACCATGGAGACGAGCGCCCCCTCGGCTGCTGCTGTCGTCCCGCCGGAGACGCCGCAGTCGACCACGTCCACTCCGCCCGCCGCCGCCAGCTCGGCCACGGTGCGCACCGTGTCGGGCGACACGGTGGCCAGCACCACGACGGTCGAGCCCGGCCGGGC
>JASHZK010000420.1 GCA_030042575.1 Acidimicrobiales bacterium | reverse complement strand
GAGGGCCTGGCGGTACACGGTCACAGCCGCTCTCACCTCCTCTCGACCGAATACGTCGAGCCGTGTCCAGTCCTCGAGGGTGGCCACCTTCTCGGCGGTGATCTCCACCATGGCCATCTGTCTGCCGCCAAGGCGTGCCAGGTGCTCGTACAGCTCGCCCATGTCGGACACAGGGACGCCCTCGAGCCGCTCCAGCGTCTCCAGGGCCTCCCGGTCAGCCAGACGCCGTCGGGCCGCTCTGAGGGCCTGTGGTGACCTCCCGCCGTGAGTGGCACACACGTCCTGACCGTGCATGGCCGAGCGCCGGCACTGCTCACCCGTCCGGCTGGAGGTGGCCTGGCACTGCCGGACTATGGGTGCGCATTCGGGCGGGCGCTCGATGGGTGCGGGTGTGCTCATGCCGCTTGCCTACCGACCCGCTGACTGGCTTCGCTCACCGTGTAGCGCGTCACCGACTTTGGCGACCGAGGCCGATGGGTGCTCATCGATGTAGCGGGAGATCCACTCCCCGTTGTCTCGGAGAACGGCTCTGGCGAAGGCTCCGGGGTTTTCGAGCCCTCCCTGCGCCAGACGATGGGCGACGTAGGCCTGGATCACCGAAGCGACGCTGACTTCGGTTGGGTTGGGTTCAGGTTCGGTCAGGTTGGGTTGGGTTGGATGACTTCCGCCAACCCTTTCCATTGCCAAAGGCTCACCCCTACCGTTGCCAGAAGGATCGCCCTTCTCGTCACCCGAAGGGTCACCCTTGGTCTTGGGTCGACCACCTCGGCGCCCGTGGGCTCGCTGCTGTTCGCGGTACGCGTCCAGCTCGGCTTTGGACTTCATCCAGCGTTCCCACCCTGGGAGCTCGAGGGAACCGTCATCGCGCTCCACGGCGAGGTTGGCGGCGACCAGCTTCTGCACAGCATCGGCCGGATCGGCCACGAACGCGCAGCCAGCTAGCGCCTTGCGGGCCTGCAACCGGGAGAGCAGCCCGTCGGACTCGAGCCTCTTGGTGGCTACCATCAGCACGATCTCAGCGGCGATTGCCTCGGGGTCCTCGCAGCCAATGCGGCGGTCATCGTCGAAGTGGTCGAGGGGAAGCTGGACGTAGCGGCTCATGGGTCAACCACTTGCTTGAGGCCCTGGGCCAGCGGGCCCTTGGCGCCTGCCAGTGCAGCCCGGCACTGTGCGATACCACGCCGGATCACCTCTCGCGACGAATCTCCCGTGGTTGGGCGCAACCCGGGACCCCGCAGTTCCCCTACGTCGATGGCCCGGGCAAGTGGTGCGTGATCGCCGAGGAACCGCTCCGGACCCTGGAGCACCCGTGCGCGCAGGACGCGACCTTCCTCGATGGTGGCGGGGGTGAAGACGATGGCGTGGAGAAGCTCCCGCCCGTCTGCGAGCCGCTCGACCCACGACAGCGTGAAGGAGAAAGAATCCGCAGGCATTTCATTCGCCCTCGGTGGCGAGTACCTCGACGGGATCGATGCCGATGCTGCGCAACACGGCCGCCGTAGCCCAACGGAGGCTCCTGCCGATCCGGATGGGCTCAACAGGTACATCGCCTCGCTTTGTGGCCTCGTACACCGACCATGCGCTTAGGGACCAGAAGGCGCCCGCCTCTTCGGCGGTGAGGGTCGGCGGCAGAGAGCGAAGCTGGGACAAGGACACGGACCTGCGTTCCTGTCGGTTGCGCGGCTCGGGGACAGCAGCAAGGCTCACTCGTCGCGCTCCCCGACGATTTGTTTCATTCGCCGCGCCGACATCTTGAAGGCCCGGGCCAGCCGCACAATCGTCTCTGGACGTGCCTCGACCAACCGCCTCTCGATTCGCGAGACGGTTGCCGGGTCGACATCACCGAGAACCGCGACAGCCTCGAGGCTTAGCCCTCGCTCCTGGCGGAGCGCACGAAGCCCTGTCTTGGCCGCAGTCACCCCGCCGCCTCGCTGTGCCGCCCTACGCTCCCGACGGTTGCGGGGCCCCGGCCCGGGACCTACCGCATTCTGCACGGTCATCGTGTATGACACCATACGCCCTGCGCAAAGCCATGGGTTGCATTTTGCACGATGATCCTACAAAATGGACTCTGACCAGGTGGACCTGCCAGACGCCGATGTGGCCGATGCAAGGGAGATGCCCGTGAGGACGACGCCAAAGCGAGCCGGGACCGCTCCAGCCGCCGGGTCAAGGCACCTCTCTGATTGCGTGGCCGAGAATCTCCGCGCTCTGCGGGCCCGAGCGCGCTTCTCTCAGACCGAACTTGCGGAGCGGATGACCTCGGTGGGCCATCCGTGGAGTCGGGCGACGGTAAGCGACATCGAGCGAGCAGCGCGCAACCTCTCTCTCAACGAGGCCTTCGCTCTCGGTTTGATCCTGAACACCACGCTGCCGGCTCTCCTCGACCCGAGAGGCATCGACGGGCAGGACGACAGGGCGGTCGACTACGGCGGTGGTCGTATCCTCCCGGCCGAGGTGGCGAGCGATTACCTACATGGCCGGACGCGAGTCTCGATCCCCGATCCGGGGACGGTGTCCGTGGAGGGTTCGACGCAAGGGGTCCTCAAGGCTGCCGCAAAGCTCATTGAGGCCGGAAAGAAGACCGCGACCAAACGTCCCGCAGCCAAGAGGTCATCGGTACAGCGGAGGAAGAAGCAATGAGAAAGGCAAAAACGCCGTGGGCCGCGCTGGTGATCCTGGCGATTCTGGCCTTCATGGGCGGTCTGTGGTCGGTCGCCCTGGCCGCGGTGCTAGGGGTCATCTGGTGTGTGCTGCGGGTGGTCGTGTGGCAGATGGAGAGGTACAAGGAGCAAGAGAGGAGGGGCCAATGAGCAACGGACGGGGTCGAGCAATGACGGGCTTCGTACGGCAGAAGGGTGCCAAGCACTACGCCTACTGGAGCACCCGGGACCCGGCGACGGGCAAACGTCGGCAGCATGCCAAGGCATTCGACACCAAGACCGAGGCTCGCCAGCATCTCAACGAGGTGGTCGCAGCAGTCCAAAGCGGGACTTGGCGGCCCGAAGATCACCTGACGGTGGGGGAGTTGCTCAGGACCCACTGGCTCCCCGCCAAGAAGAGTGAAGATCGGCTTCCGTCCACCATCAGCCAGTACACCAATGCCATCGATGCGTGGATCGTGCCCAGGCTTGGCGCGGTCAAGGTGGCTGCACTTACTCCTCAGCAAGTGGTGGCCTTTTCTGAGCAGCTCCGCACGGAGAAGACCAGCAGAGGCCGAAGGGGTCTGTCGCCTCGCTCGCGGCAGGTGGCCGTCGGTGTGTTGAAAGCGGCGTGCGCGTATGCCTTGGAGAACGGCCTTGCGCCTCGGAACCCGATTGCCGGGGTCAAGCGCCCTTCGGGCAAGTCGAAAGCGATGTCTCCGTGGACCGCAGAGCAGGCGCGCCGATTCCTGAGCGCCACCAGGGGCGACCGGCTTGCCCCGGCGTGGGCGCTGCTGCTCCTCGGCGGGCTCCGCCGCGGTGAGGTGGCGGGATGCCGATGGCCCAATATCGATCTTGAGGCCAAGACGCTGGTCGTGGCCGAGACACGGATCGTGGTCGATGGGCGGGCCATGCCAAGCCAGCCCAAGACTGACGCGGGGCGCCGCACGGTACCGCTTGATGAGCGCCTAGTGGCTCTGCTCCGCGCTCACAAGGCCAATCAGGGTCGGGAGCGACTGGCTGCCGGTGCTGTTTACGAGGACGCGGGCTTTGTGATTTGCGACGCAATCGGCAAGCCATACCACCCTGACACCCTGTCGGCGTGGTTCGAGTCAGCGGCAAAGGCTGCGGGCCAGCCGCGCATAAGGCTCCACGACTTGCGCCACACCTGCGCCACTTTGCTCCTGGCCGACGGCGTGCCGCCCAAGGTGGTCTCCGAGCTGCTCGGGCACTCCAACGTCAACATCACCTTGGCCGTGTACGGTCACGTACTGCCGGGTATGAGCGAGCAGGCCGTCTCAGGCCTGTCCGCAAAGCTGCTTGACTGAAAAGGCGGCCGGGGCCGGGTTCCCAAAGGAAACAAGCAAGTCCGACGAAATACTGAATGCCGGTTACGAAGTAAAGCAGCTCTTGGTCCAGGACCTCTTACTTGATGGTCAGAGGCTGGTAGGAGAGCCGCCCGCCGGGTGTAACCTTGAGCGCCGTGACCACAGTCTTTCCCTGGCAGCCAGATTCCGAGACCCCGGCCGAGTTCATCGCGTGCCTCAACTGGCGGGGCGGGTTCCACGTGTACGACTATGGCTTCCGCCGGGCAGCGGAGCTGTTGATCAGCAGCCTGCGCTCAGAGCGGCATGGGCAGGACGCGCTAGTCTTCCCGGTTGTCTACTGCCTTAGGCATGCCGTCGAGTTGGCCTTGAAAGAAGTCATTCGAACCGGACGGGATCTGATTGACGAGCCCGGAGATTTCCCCGATAGCCACAGTCTGACGGACCTTTGGAACACATGCCGTCCGATCCTCGTGACGATTTGGCCCAGTGACAAGGGCAGCCTTGCTTCACTCGGAACGACTATACGGTACCTCGACACTCTCGACCCATTGGGAGAAGGATTTCGTTACCCCGTGACGACGAAGCGGGGCGGAACACGTACTAGCAGTCTCGACCCAGAACTCAAACGCCTAGATCTGCGCGCACTCTTTGACGACGTGACGGACACCCTTACCCTTTTGGACGGGGCCGATTCTGGTATCGACGCCTTTTTGGGTTACAAGGCCGAGATGATGGCGGAGCGGGCGGAGATGGAGAGGGAGATGCGCGAGTACTACGCAGAGGAATACGCCTGGGAGTACTAGATCGCGCCGGGGGCGGCCACCACCGGTTGGTGACCGATCGACCGCCCCGTCGTCAGTCAGGCAGCAGCTGGGAGCTGAGCGTTGGTCCACCGGTGGCGATCACGGCGTACTCCACTGCGTACTTGGCCTCAGTTCGTTCGGCGGCCGTCGCAGGGTGGTCATAGAGCTTCGCCCACACCAACTCGTCAGCCGGGCCGTAGTAACCGGTCACGACGAACCTGCCGTGCTCATGGGCGACTCGGCGGGCCGTAGAGCGCCAGAGCTCGGGGTCGCCCACCTCCTTGGCCTCCACGACGTATGCGCCATGGTTAGCGAAGTGAGTAAGCAGGTCGGCGGCGAAACGCTCGGCTCGGACCTCGTGAATGTCGGACAACTTCGCCATCGGTCAGACGGATAAGCCCGATCCGCCTGATTCAAGGCGTCGCCTCAGCTCTTCGCACGCGCCTCGGTCGTTGTTGGCCTTGAAGTACGGGTCCACGTCGAACCCGAGACGCTCTCCGATGAGTTTGATCGTGCCGCGCTGTTGATGCAGAACGATCCTGACGCTGTCGGTCTGCTCGCCGTTGAGGAGGGCGAGGTAGTCCTCGACCTTGGCGGGTGCTCCAGCCGCCTCCGCGTCGTCCACAGTTCCTCCGTGCGCCGTCGGGTGCCAAGCGGGTGCCTCCCGACTTGGGCGTTCGCTCTCCCAGCAGGACGGTTGTCGCTCTGACCTGCCGCAACGGGGTGGGGTGGAGGCGATGGGACTCGAACCCACGAACCTCTTGACTGCCAGT
>JASHZK010000419.1 GCA_030042575.1 Acidimicrobiales bacterium | reverse complement strand
CAACCCGGCCACTTCGAAGCCCGCCACCCAGGAACCGAGATATCGCGTCCTCACCACGACCGGCGTGCCGACGTCGATCGACTCGAACCCGTTGGCCAAGTCGCCTTCGCCCATCATCATCCGCCACGGGCGCCGTCGGACCGAGTTGGTCTCCTCCTGATCGGGCGCCCTCTTGCCGATCGGGCTCATGGCACGGGGACGGGCGGGCACATCAGCACCAGTCTGGGGAACCGAACGAGAGCCGTGGTGGATGTGGCCGTCGACTCCCGCCAACCGGTGGCCCGTCGACCACGCCGTGTGCTCTCGCCCGGCGCCGAGGTGCAGACGGCCGAGCCACACCGGAGACGATCGAGCCTGTGTCGTGGGCGGCGGCGGGCACCGGGCCCGGCCCGGCCACCGAGACCCCAGGGTCGGCCAGCACGAGCAAAGCACCGTCGAGCGCCATAGCCGTCAGGCACCTTAGGACACCGACCGGCTTCGGGCCGTGTTCACCGAGGGGGAGAGAGGACGAGCGCGGTCGCCGGTCGCCGACGCCACCGGCGTGGACCATGATGGCCGGATGATTACCGCCCTGGGCAATCTGGCGGTGAAAGTGACGGACCTGGATTCCGCCATCGCCTTCTACGAGAGGACGGGAGCTGTGGTACGCCACCGCCTCCGGTGGGGCACGGGCGAACGTGCCGACGTGCACCTCGGACCCCTCCAGATCACCCTGTTCACGAAGGCCATCTACGAGGACACCGTGGACGTTGCGCCAGAGGGATTCCTCCACGCGGCGCTGTTCACCGACAACCTCGATCGTGAGCTCGACGGGCACGACGTCCTGTGGGGTCCGGCCGTGGTCGAAGGCCCGTTCGGTAGGCGTCGAATCGCCTTTGTCGCCGCTCCCGGCGGGGTGCGCCTGGAATTCATGGAACAGCTGGCCCCGCCCGGTCCTGAGGCCGAAGACGCAGAGCGTGGTGCCCCTGACTGACGCCGACGCGGGCCACGGCTTCCGGTCGGAGCGGGCCACGGCCTCCGGTCGGAGCGGGGGGAGGGTGCGGGTCGGACCGCCCTTGGGCCTTCGCCCGCTGCTCGCCAGCCCGATGGCCGGGAGAGGCCGATCACGTCCCCACCCGGTGGAAAACCCTGCTCGCCGGTTACCCAGATTCCGGCCCTGTCCACAGCCAGCTCGCGGGCCCGGAACCACGAGGAGTGTCGAGCGGCGGGCTCGGCGTCGAGCGGCGGGCCCGGGGCGACCGGCGTAGCGGGCCCGTCTTCCCGATCAAGGCCGGGCCGTCAACCGTCGATGCCTAAGGGGGACTGACGCCCGCCTCCGACTCTTGAAGCGGGCTGATCGACACGGGCGCCACAGTCCCGCAGCGCCCACAAGACGAGCACGGCGTGGACAAGGCGTACGAGCAGAGCCCGTCACAGGCTCCCAAAGGAGTTCCCCTGTGGGGCGTCGGCATCGCCGCGCCCGTCCTCGCTCTCCTCGTCCTGGCGCGGCGATTCGGGTACATCGAGCCCGTGCCCATCCTCCTCGTCTTCGGGGAGCTCGCCCTGACCTTGACGTCCATGGCGCTGTTCACGGCCCGGTTCCCACCGGGAAGTGATCGAGCCAAGCCTCGTATCCAGCTGTTCCTACAGATCCTTTTCGTGGGCCTGATCATCTACACGATCGGCTGGGGTTCGGTGCTCGCCGTTGGGTTCATCTTTCCGGCGGCGACGGTGATCAGCTCGGACGGCTCCGACAACGGATGGTGGGCAATCGGGTACATCGTCGCCACCGTCTCCGCCGGCGAAACGGCGGTCGGCAGCGGCCTGGCCCGGTCCATGGTCACGAGTGCCACCGGTCACGGCTTGGCCCTTTTGGAGGTGGCGGGGACCTGTGCGGCGGTGTGGGTGATAGCGCGCCACCAGAGAGCCAAGGAGCAGGTGGAACGCCGCCTGGTGGAGAGCGCTCAGCGCTTCGGCGCTCTCGTCAAACACGCCTCGGACATCATCCTCGTGGTCAATTCCGACGGAACCATCAGCTATGCCAGTCCCGCCTTCGAGGTCGTTCTCGGCTACCCGGCCCACCTCTGGAGCGGAATCGAGGCCAGAACCCTGCTGTCGTCCCAGGACACCGAACTTCTGTGGTCGTCTCTCGATCGGGAGGACTTCAAGGAGGGTTCACGCCGCTTGGAGCTTCGCATCAGGCATCACGATCGATCATGGCGTTGGTGCGAAGTGATCCTCACCGATCTGAACCACGTTCCCGGCGTCAACGGATGGGTGGCGAACATCCGGGACATCACCGAGCGAAAGGCGACGGCCGAGGCCCTGCGCCACGCCAATGAGCTGTTCCGGTCGGCCTTCGACAACGCGCCCATCGGCATGGGCATGTGCGACCTCGAGGGTCGCGTGATGCAGGTCAACGCCGCCTACGGCCGGATTTTAAGACGAGCGCCCGAGGAGCTGGTAGGAGTTCGCATAAGCGATCTCACCCATCCTGACGACCGAGCCTCGAGCGCTGCCATGCTGGAGGAACTGATCAGCGGGAAGGTGGACACGCGGGAGGGGGAAAAGCGCTACCTGCGAAGCGACGGAACCTCGCTTTGGGTCTCGATCAAGATCTCGAGCGTCCGCGACGGCAACGGCAGACCTCTTTACCTGATCGGACAAGCCGACGACATCTCTGAGCGTCGCAAGCTGCGTGACCAGCTGGCCCACGATGCCGTTCACGACCCGCTCACCGGGCTGCCCAACCGAATCCTCTTCGTAGACCGGTTGGAATTGGCGCTGCACAGGGTGGAGCGAAACAACAAGATCGCGGCCGTGATGTTCCTGGACCTGGACCACTTCAAATTGATCAATGACAGCCTGGGCCATGATGCAGGTGACCGACTGCTCCACTCGGTGACCCAACAGCTGTTCGGGGCCCTCAGGTCCAGCGACACGCTGGCTCGCTTCGGAGGTGACGAGTTCACGGTCCTGTGCGAGGTCGACAGCCGAGAGGAGGCACTGGAGGTAGCCGATCGCCTGCTGGCCACACTGGGCCGGCCGATTTCGCTGGACGGAACAGATCATTATCTGTCGATGAGTCTCGGCATCGCCCTATCGGTCACCGGACGCGAGCGCAGCGCCGAGTTGCTGCGCCACGCAGATGCCGCCATGTACAAAGCCAAAGAGGCGGGACCGGGCAACGTCCGGGTGCACGAAGCGGGCACCACCAACAGCAACATTCATTGGTTGCGCACTTCGAACGAGCTGCACCGGGCCCTGGACCGTGACGAGTTCGTGCTGCACTACCAGCCCCTGGTCGAGCTGCACATGGAGTCCCTGGTGGGCATAGAGGCAGTCGTCCGCTGGCAACACCCATCGCGGGGACTTCTGTTACCCGACGAGTTCATTCCGCTCGCCGAACACAGCGGACTGATCGTCCCACTGGGCCAATGGGTCCTGGAGGAAGCGAGTCGGCAGGCGGCCCAGTGGCACCGGAAGCGGTGCGCGGCCGGTCAAGAAGCCGGCCGCCTCAACCTCTCGGTCAATGTCTCGGCCAGGCAGCTGTCCGATCTCCGCTTCTCAGAGATGGTCGGCCGAGTCCTGCGGGACACCGGACTGGATCCCGACCAGCTTTGGTTGGAGATCACCGAGAGCACGGTCATGCGACAGGACCTGGCCACTGCAGATCTGCTCCACTCCCTTCGGTCGCTGGGCATCCACATGGAGATCGACGACTTCGGAACTGGCTACAGCTCCCTGAATTACCTCAAGCAGCTCCCGGTCGAGACACTCAAGATCGACAGGAGCTTCATCGCCGAAATCGACCGGAGCGAGGACGACCTGGCCATCGTCCGAGCCGTGACGGCGTTGGGCGCCTCGCTCGGCCTCTCAGTCGTGGCCGAAGGCGTCGAGAGAGTGGCACAGGCGGACAGACTTCGGACTCTCAACTGCTTCTTGGCTCAGGGTTATCTGTACGGCAGACCGATGCCCGCTTCGGCGCTGGGTCCTTTCCCCACGGACGACCTGTCGTCCTGGGATTTCTGCGCCCAGACGACGGCGTAGCCGGCCGGACCGGCACATCGGCCTGAGCCCAGGTTCGAGGGCCGTCTCTTCCCGAAATGTCGACGCAGGGCGGCGGAGCTCTGACAGATGATCCCGCCCGGCTTCCGGCCCGGTCAATCGGGGCCAGTCGCCATTCGCAGGCGAGCCGAGGCGAGTCGCCGGAGATCCTGGGCGCGGATCTTGGCGTTCCCGGTCAGGACGAGCTCGCTCTCCTCGAAGAAGAGCACGTGGCGGGGGATCTTGTAGGAGGCCATGCGCCCGTGCAGGAAGTCGCGCACCCCGTCCTCGTCCACCCGCCGGCCCGCCTTGGCCACTGCGCACACCACGACCACCTGGCCGAGCAAGGCGTCTTCAACCCCCACGACCAGCGCGCTGTGCAGATCCGGGTGGTGCAGCAGTTCCTTCTCGATCTCGACGGGCGACACGTTGGCCCCCCCGGTCTTGATCAGATCGTCGGTTCGGCCCAGCCAGTGGAGCTTCCCGTCGTCGTCCACGAAACCGGCGTCACCGGTGGGGAAGAACCCCTCGGCGTCGAAGACGTCCTCGGGCGCCACCTTCAGGTACCCCTTCATGAGGGTGGGGCCCTTGACCCTGATCTCCCCGGCCATGCCCGGCGGCAGGTGCTCGCCGGTGTCGTCGTCGACGATGCGCAGCGCGTTCCCCGGGAGGATGTCGCCCTCGTTCCCCTCCCGTTCCCCTGCCGGGGTGTCGGCGGGCGAGGAGCTGATGATGGTGAACGTCTCGGTGAGCCCGTAGGCGGCTCGCGGGCTCCAGACGTCCTGGGCGTTCACCGAAGGGTGGCGACCGAGGCTGGTGAAGGCGACCACGTGGCGCAGCGAGGACAGGTCGGTGGCGAGCCAGGCGGCGTGGGCTTCCAGGGCGGCGAGCTGGTGGGGCCAGGCGTGAGGCGAGGTGACCCGTTCGGACTGGAGCAGCCCGAGTGCTCGTCCGGCGTCGAACAGCTCCTGGAGGACCAGGCACCCCCCGGCGGCGATGGTGGCGCCCATGACCATGCAGAAACCCGCCGTCCAGAAGAACGGAAAGGCGCTCCACACCCGCACCGTGGGGTCGAGGCGCAGATGGTGGGCGAAGCGCCAGCTCTGCAGGGCGGGGGCCCGGTGGTCGTGCAGCACCCCCTTGGGCGTGCTCGTCGAGCCTGACGTGTAGATCACGACGGCATCGTCGAAAGGCGACACCGCTTCGGCCCGGGCGTCGAGCTCGGCATCGGCCACGACGGTCCCGGCCTCCACGAACCGGTCGTGGTCGCCGGTGGCCAGGCACACCCGGCGGCGGAGATGGGCAAGACGAGGTGCCAGCTCCCCGAGTCGGGCGTCGTAGTCGTGGTGGCCGAGGGTGCGCTGGTGGAGGACGATGGCCGCGTCACAGTGGCGCAGCACCTGCTCGAGCTCCTTGGACTCGAAGAAGGTGTTGACCGGCACCAGCACGCCCCCGGCCAGGGCGACACCGAAAGCGGCGGCCACCCATTCCGGACGGTTGCCCATGAGCAGACCGACCCGGGTGCCTTTGTCCGTGCCGGCGGCGACGAGGGCCTTGGCCCAGGCCCTCGCTTCCGAGCGGAGTCGGGCGTAGCTCCAGCGCACCACGGTGCCGTCGTCGTCGTGGAACACCAGCGCCTCCCGGCCGCCGTGACGGCGGCACGACTCCTCGAAGAGGCCGCCCAGTGTCAGGCTCCCGATCCCCTCCTCGGTCTCGGGCGGGGGTCCACGGAACGTCCCCACCGGAGCGCTCATTCCGGCAGTTCGACCTCCACCGGGCCTTTGGCCATGACGGCCCCGTCCTGGTTGGACATGGTCACTTCCAAGGTGACCAGCCCCGATCCCAGGACGGGGTCGTGACGAGCGCCGGTCACCCGGGCGTCGAGCAGGGTGAGATCCCCGTCGAAGGCGGGGAACCGGTACTGGACGTTGGAGTGCCGGATCGATCCCCTGTCCCCGGCCCAAGCCGAGACGTAGTCGAGGACCCACGCCCCCATGGAGGCTCCGTAGCCGTACCCCCGGGGCATGCCGATCAGCTGGGCGTGCTCCTCGTCGGTGTGGCCCCGCGAGGGACCGTGGTACAGGCCGTCGCCGAGCTCCGGGTTCTCCTTGGCCCCTTCGAGGTCGCGGTCCATCTCCTCCAGCCAGCCGGCGTCACTGAGATGGTCCGGGCCCTCGTGCACCGATGATCCCCACACCGTGAAGATGTAGGCGCGCCATTCGCTGGCCAGGCTGGGGAGCGAATGCGGTCCGATCGGCCGGGTGGGAAGCTTCGCGCCGACCTCGGTGCCGTCCAACGTCGGGCTCTCGGATCCCGCCCGGCTCCGGATCCACTGCCGGCGCGTGGACTCGATGTCGTCCACCTGCTGCGCCGTCCACGTCGGCACGGGAGCGGCCTGCTCGAAGAACCCGCGGTCCCTGGCCACGTCGGCCCGGTAGCGGACGGCTGTCGACCACTGGC
>JASHZK010000418.1 GCA_030042575.1 Acidimicrobiales bacterium | reverse complement strand
CGGCCCCCGGCGGTGAGGACGCCGGAGGCAGAGCAGCGGCCGACCCCAGCAGGTCCTCTGGCGCAACGCGCCTTTTTAGCTGACTGGACGTAGCCGAACAGGGGGAGCAGATGTCGAAGGGGATCTTTGCCGTGTTGCACAAGATCGAAGCCATCGACCGCCTGATGACCCCGCAATGGCAGAAAACGATCATCGAGGTTTACCCCGACGTCAGTGTCAACGTGCTCGTCGGTCAAGCGATGGCTCATCCCAAGGCGACGGGTGAGGGCAGGGCGAGCGGCTGGCTGCCTTGCGGAGCGTCTTTTCGGACATCGACCGACACCTGGACAACTCGTCTCCTGCCGTCGTCCGGGTTTCCGTTAGCAGACAGAGCACCCTCGTCGATGCCTTTGTCGCTGCCTGGAGCGCCCGCCGGTGGCTGAATGGCTCTTTCCGACGATTGGGTGGCGAGATGGACGAGCGGGGTCCGCGGATGGAGATCGTTGCCTGAGGCCGCCGCGGGCGCTGCCCCGAGAAATTCTCGTCAATATTGGGGTATCCCACCGGCACCTCGCTGTGTGATAGTCGGTAGCAGGCAGCAGCACCGGCGAGTCGGTCAACCATAAGTGGACAGGAGGATGAGGCTCCAGCGTCTGAGAGTGGTCCTGGTTCTGGTCGGGACGTTGTGTTTCGTCGCCTTGGCGGCTCTTGCCGCCCCGGCGAGCGCGGCCTCATCCGTCTCCATCTCGGTAAAGGCAAGGGTGCGGTGGACTCCTTCCGGGGTGGTCGTCTCGGCGGGTTCCACGATCTCCATGACGGCGTCGGGCACGGTCTATTTCAACAGGCGCCACACCCTGGCCGCCTCGCCCACCGGCCGGCCGTGCAAACCTCCTCCTCACAAGAGGGGGCCCTACTTGGCGACAGGTCTTCCCTGTTACTCGCTTGTCGCCAAGGTGGGCGCCTCCGGTGGCCCCTTCGAGGTGGGGACGAACTATTCCGGTGTCGTCGTCGGGAATGGCGAACTGGAATTGAGCCCCAACGACAACTACTTCCCTGACAACTCGGGCGCTTGGACCGTGGTCATCACCGTGAGCACCTCGTCCACAACGACCACCTCCACCACATCGACCACCTACATCACGTCGATCGCTTCGACCACCACCACCACGACCACCGCTCCTCGGACCTCGCCCAGCAGCGGGAAGAGTGGCAGCAGCAGCACGCCGGCGGCGCCTTCAGGCGTCCTGGCCTTTACCGGGCTGGGACCACTTGGCCAGGCGCTGGCCCTCTTCGGCTTCCTGCTCGTGGTGCTCGGAGTCGCCCTGTACTTCCTCAGCGGCAAGTGCCGAAGGGTGATGCGGCGGCTTCTGGGTTTGTAACGGCTCCTGACCGTCGTCGGCCGGTTTGCCGTCCGCAGACCTCGAGTTCCGTTGTCGCGGTCAGACGGGGCTGGGTCGTCCCGGCTGACTCCTCCTCAGCGGCGGCGGGCGGAAGCGCGCTTTGCCGTGGTCTTGCGGGCGGGAGCGCGCTTTGCCGTGGTCTTGCGGGCGGGAGCGCGCTTTGCCGTGGTCTTGCGGGCGGGAGCGCGCTTTGCCGTGGTCTTGCGGGCGGGAGCGCGCTTTGCCGTGGTCTTGCGGGCGGCCGGCCTGGCGGAGGACGACTTTTTGGGCTGTGCCGACTTCCCTGCTGCCTTGACCAGCTCGTCCACGATGGGGAAGGCTCCGCGCTTGAGGCGGGGGGCGGAGGCAGGGTTGAGCACGGCCTCCTTGAAAGCCTTGACCGGCGTGATCCGGGCCTTCTTGGAGGCCTTGATCATGATCTGCTCGCCGGTGGCCGGATTGCGCCCCATGCGGGCCGGGCGATCCACTTTGACGAACTTGGCGAAGCCGCTGACCGCTACCGGCTCCCCCTTGGACACGACCGCCGTGACCACCTGAGTGAAACCCTCGAGGACCTTCGAAACGGTCGAGAAGTCCACGTCGGCATGGACAGCTACTGACTTTGCCAATTCGCGCTTGTTCATGGGCGCTTTTCTAGTGCATGGGTCGTCGGCAGTCCAGCATCTGGCGGCAGCGGGGCCCGGGGATCCCGCTGGGCGTAGGTCAGAAGAGGTGGAGGTTGGGAGGCAGGGAGTGGTGGATGAGGTCGAGCCAGCTGAGGGCCACGAGTCCGGTGACCACGGCGACCAAGCCGGCAGCGGTCAGGCGGTGATGCGGCTCCTTGATGGCGTTGGAGCGAGCCCGCCAGGTCAGCAGGGTGGCGTACGGTCCTACGAGTCCCAGGCCGATGCTGACGAGGCCGACCGGCCACCAGCCGCTTCTGGACAGGGCGTCCCCGGCGACTTGCGTAGCGAAGACGACTTCGGCCACCAGGGCGATCAGCCCCGATCCGGCGACGGTGACCGAGAGCGCCACGTGGCCTCGCCCGGCGCGGGTTTGGCGCTCCTCGGCTCTGAAGCTGTCGCTCCACATGGCCGGCGTCGAGCTCAGTGGGCCGCGGAGGGTCAGCTCAGGCCAGTGCCTGATTGACCTTTTCGATGAGCTTCATCCACACGATCCGTTCGTCGGCAGTGAGGTCGACGGCGGTGTGGCTCCTGGTCCATCTCACGTACGCCTTGGCCAGGCGGTATGGGGTGTACGTCGACCCGGTGACATCGGTGAACACCTGGCTGACGGGTCGGGCTCCCCAGTCGTGGCTCATCGCCTCGCTGACGTCCCACCCCACCTCTGCCCCCACCTCGACCAGGGTCTCGCGCAGGAGCTCCTCGACGCGGGGATGGGGCACGAGCCCCTCGTAGACATCTCTTGTCCGCAGAATCTCCTTGTCATCGAGGAGATCCACCAATTGCTGCTGGCGGGTGGCATCGGGGCCGTCTGCGTCGATGTCCAACAGGGCGGCGATCCGAAGGCCCTCGGCTCGGAGGAGGGTGCCGAAGTAGACGAGGCCAGCCAGCGAGCCGACAGGCACGAGCTCGATGCCCGGGTCGAGAGCGGCAATCCCGGCGTCAGCGAGCAGTTCCGCGGTTGACTCGAAGTACCAGTAGTCCCTCAGTGACTCGAATACGAGGGTCCTCTGTTGAGAGAACAGGGAGTAGGCCAGGTCGTAGGCCACCGTCTGCTCGAGCGGAAGGAGGGACGCCGGGTCCTCGGCCGCCAAGTCGTTTCGGACCTTGGTTCCTGAACCACGGTCGACGTGCTCGACCACTCGCACACGGGAGAGCTCGTCGGGACCCACGAGGAAGGGGGAGTGAGTGGTGAAGACGAGCTGGTTGGCGGCGCCGAGCTCCGACAAGATGCGCCGGAACACTCGTTGCTTCGATGCGTGCAGACTGAGTGCGGGCTCGTCGAGGAGGAGGACGGCCTCCCCGCTCCGCTCCGACGCCTGAGCGAAGAACACGACGAAGAACGAAACCAGCCATCGGAAGCCCTGGGAGCGCTGGTCCAGCTCGATCTGCACGCCGAGCGAGTCCTCGACCACGACCTTGAGGTACTGCTGGTCGGCCACGATGCGAACCGTGAAGACCTCGTTTTCGTCGTCGGCGCCAGCCGACGGCTGCCAAACGGCGCGAAGGTTGCGAGTGAGGACGAGTGAGGCCGTGTTCAAGGCGGCGTCACGCTCGTCGAGCTTGCGCCGGTAAGCCTCGAAAGCCTGGCGGTCTCCCAGGGCGGGTTCCTCGGCTTTCCCCATGTCAGAGAGCTGGCGGGCTGTGAAGTGGAGGAGCCGAAGGAGGCACAGATTGCCGAAGATGTACTCGTCGGTGAGGTCGACCGCCTCGGCGTCGAGGGCGTCCGCCAAGTGACCGAGGTGCACGATCGGAACCAGCGACGGATACGTCGATACGTAGACCATAACCGGAAGTCGTCGCCGGCACTCCTCCAGGGCCTGTTCGAGCGTGCTCACCGACGTCAGCGCCTCGCGGACGGCTATGAGGCGGGCCATCTCCTGCTCGTCCTGCTCGTCGATGCGCGGGCCCACCACGCTGTTGAGCCAGTCGAGGAGCTGCCCGGACTCGGTGACGGAGATCGAATGGGAATCAGGCACGTCTTGGAGCGCTTGCTCCAAGAGCTCGGAGGTCGACCGGTATGGCTCGGCGCCTGCCGAGGGATCGGTCGCAGGGGTGGGTTTGCTCGGTGAACGGCTGTCGGAATGGGCGGCCAATCGCCGCAGATGGTCCTTGAGCATCCCCACCGTCGGCGGAGCCGGGGCGTCGATCAGTCTGTCGGTCACCGAGTTGTCGAGGTGGATGGCCCGGTAGTAGCGGCACTCAGCGAAAGAGGGCGGCAGGCCCACCAGGGCGCTCCGCTCGTTCTCTTCGAGGTCGTACTCCGCCTCGGCCAGGACGACGTCCGAGGGTCGGAGGGACCCGTCCTGGATGAGGTGGTACTCCGATCGGGGGAAGTCTCGTAGGGGCTCGAGCGCGGGGACCATAGGACCGGGATTGAGCTGTTCCAACGCTCGTAGTAGCGCCGTCTTTCCGCCCTCGTTCGGGCCGACCAGTATGGTCTTCACCTCGTCGAGGTCGAACCAGCCGCTGTCTTTGATGCTTCGGTAGTTCTGGACTCGGGCTCGCCGTAGCTTCATACGTCGAAATTCTACTTCTTGCAGCCGTGCAACGACGTCAGCGGTGCTCGATACCCGGTAACCGCATGGCAATGTCCGTCAGCCAGCTGCCGGCTCGTGGCCTTTGCCGAGGTTACGCGGTGACGGAAGCGCTGGCGGCGCGGCCCGTGCTCATCGGCGGAGCAACCACCGTGCCGATCTTCTTGAGCTCGCTTTGGTTCTTCGCCGTGAAGAAGTTGTCGACCGTCAGACCCTTTGTGCGTCGTGAACATCACGGCCATGGGGTCTCCGCCGAAGGAATTGTCATAGGAGACGCCGTCGAGCCAAGCGGGGTCGTTCGGGTTCAGGTAGTCGGCATTGGTGGTGGAAGTGCAGCGTGGTGATGCCAACGCCGAGCACCAAGGTGAGGAGCGGCCGACCATGGCCACGACCTCGGCCCGCCTGCCCAGATTGAGACCCAGCCAACCCTAGAAGCGGCGCGTCTCGTGACCCCCCGACTTCCATCGGCGGTCCCGGCTACGGAGCCGCTCGAATGGTGTAGAGGAGGCCGTATCTCGCGGCCAGCGGCCAGGTGATCTTCACTGCTGGTTGTGTGTGGCGGCTTCAGGCACCAAGCCCGTCGACAGCGAGGACCCCGTTGGCGATGGCGACAGCGGCGAGCTGCGAATTGACGTTGAGCTTGCGCAAGATCGAGCGGATGTGAGACCGCACGGTGGGTAGCGAGACGACGACAGACTCAGCTATTTCGGTCGCCGATTTTCCGTTCATCATGTGGAACAGGACCTTTCGCTCACTGGGGGTGAGGCTCACCAGTGCTGAGAACGGTGCCGGGAGTCGCGTCCCAGGGAGGTCGGGCAGGTCGCTGAAACCACCGTTGCTCGCTGCCGTGATCGAGCGAATCAGCCTCACGAGCCCCTGGGGGAGCTCGTCGGCATCGAAGACGCCGACGGCCCCCTGCTCGACGCATGTGGCGACGGCGGCGGCGCTGGCTCCCAAGCCCACGGCCAGGACCGCCGTTCCTGCTTTCCGAAGGGCCCCGACCAGGCGGGCCGGCTCGTCCCAGGGGCTTCCGGCGTGTTCCACCTGCAGGGCCCGCCGGCCATCGGCCTGGAGGACGACGATGGCGAAATGTGCCTCGGACACATAGAGGTCGAGCAGGACCCGCTCGGGGTCAGACGACGACGACACGGTGGCGAGAGCCCCCAATCGTCTAGCTGTGACCGCCACCGCCTCCACGCTCAGCCGAGGTGACGAACCTTCCGACATCGTGGGGTCGATGACGAGGACTCGTGGCACCTCCCGTGCCGGAAGGACGGGGCCTTGTGAGGACGCGGGGATGGGGTGTGGCCCGTCGGTGGTCCCCGGGCGGTCGGGGAGCGAGATGGGGACGACCAGGCGTCGGGCGAGACGACGGATCACGACGGGCGAGACGCAGATCGATTCGCTGCTATGGGTGCGCAGCGACGGGCGCGTCTCGCACACGCTGGCCGGGACATGAGTAACCGAGATCAATGCGTGCGGGCTGCTCGGCGTCCCTTCGGTGGCGGCGTGGCCAGGAAGGGATCGAACAGTGGCCACGGCCACCCTGGCCAGATCCGACGCCTGGACGTCCTTGGCCCCGGCGCTGATACAGATCGAGACGTTCAGGTCGAGCTTCTCGCTTCCTGCCACCATGTGCTCGCCGATGGCCCGGCCCAGGCGGCTACCCAGGACGCTCGGGGGGAGGCGATGTCCGCCATTTCCGAACAGCACGGCGACACGGGTGCCGCCCAGCATGCAGATCCAGTCGCTGGTCCTGATGCACCGTTCCAACCGGCCAACGGCGATCTCCCGTAGGACCGTCGAGCGGAACGACTTCACCAGCCGGTCGCCCATGGGTTGGATGTCGACGCAGGCCACGATCCGGCACCCGGGGTCGGCCATCCAGGTGCGACGCTCCACGGCAGCCGGAAGATGCGACCGGCGAGTTGCCGATCGCCGATTGGTCCGAAACGCCCGGACCGCACCCGGTGACGCTCTCCCCTCGCTCAGCAACCCCGGGTCCTTCATGCAGCCGACAGAGGCTGAAACTGCGTGCCTCATTGATGTCCCCCCCCGTTGACCAGGCCACGAAGCGTGGTCAAAGGTCCAGAGTACATCGTTGTTAGAACGTTGGCTACCGCAATCGCAGGAGAAGACGTTTGTATTAGACAACTATTGAGTCCACTACCAGCAGCGATGAACTTCCGGACGCCGCCCACGGTCACCAGAGGAAGTTCGCTGAGCGCTGTGAGGGGGAGGGGGGCACGGCGCGGCGCGGCCGGCAGAGGCCCGCGCGCCCGGGCGAGCGCCCCTCGGGTCTCGATGCGCAGAGGATTGGCGCCGATGTTCGTCTCAGGAGGCTGTACGTCGCTGGCGAAGATCGTCGGGAGGTCACGGTGGGGTCGCCGGTGGTAAGTACCCGCCGTGCGTGAAGCCA
>JASHZK010000417.1 GCA_030042575.1 Acidimicrobiales bacterium | reverse complement strand
CGTGGTCGGAGACGGGACGAGAGAGCCGCTGCTCGACCTGGTGAGGGTCAAGTGACGACGGTGACCGGGGCCGAGGTGCACCGCTTCTCGGAGGTCAGCAGGATCGTGCCCTGCGCCGACGGCTCCTTTGACGCCGAGGTGAGCAGCGAGTGGACCATCGGCGGCAAGCCGAACGGTGGGTACCTGCTCTCCCTGCTCGGGCGGGCCGCCGTTGCCGTCGGCCACCACGAGCACGTCATGGCGGCGAGCGCCCACTTCCTCCGCCCACCCGATCCCGGTCCGGTGAAGATCGAGGCGGAGGTGCTCCGCGCCGGGCGCTCGGCCAGCCAACTCTCCGCAGGTCTTCGGCAGGACGGCACCAGGTGCGTCGAGGCGGTGATCACGACGACCACCATTGACGCCACCAGCGTGCCCTACTGGGATAGAGGGATACCGCCACCGGGGATGGTGCCCCTCGAGGACTGTCCCCGACTCTCGCCCCGGGTTCCCGGGGGGTTGCGGGTCGCCATCATGGAGCACGTCGAGGTCCGCCTCGAGCCGGAATCCGCCGGCTTTGCCACGGGTCGGCCGACCGGCCGGGGCGAGCTTCGGGGCTGGCTGTCGCTCCCTGAAGGTGAGCCCTTCGACCCGGCGGCGCTTCTGTTCGCCGTCGACGGCTTCCCCCCGGCCACCTTTGACGTCGCATTCGCCGGTTGGGTTCCCACTTTCGAGCTCACGGTCTATGTGCGTGCCCTCCCTGCTCCCGGACCGGTGCGCATCCTGCAACAGGCCCGGCTGATCGAAGGTCAGAAGCTGGACGAGGCGTGCTTTGTGTGGGACGTGCGCGGGCGTCTCGTCGCTCAGGGCACACAGCTGGCCGGGATCCGGCTGGGATGACGACGACGGGGCGGCCGCGGCTCGAACCGCAGCAACCGGAGCGCACCGGCGCATTCGTGCGGGTTGCCGGTTTCGTCGTCGAGGAGGTCACGAAGGACGCCTGCTCAGGTCACCTCGAGGTCGGACCGGAGCATCACACACCATGGGGCGTGGTCCATGGGGGGGTGTACACCACCACGGTCGAGAGCGCTGCCAGCATCGGGGCCAGTGCCGCCGTCGCCCACCGCGGCCAGGTGGCGGTCGGGCTCACCAACACGACGCAGTTCCTCCGGTCGATCACCGAGGGCCGACTTCGCGTCCAGGCCCAGGCGCTCCACCAAGGTCGCACACAGCAACTCTGGGTGGTGGACATCACCGATGACGGGGGACGACGTATCGCCCATGGTGAGCTCCGCTTGCAGAACGTCGACGCCGCCCCTGGTTGAGCGGCGGTGACCCACTGCGCCGTGTCCGAGTGGTCCCCGGGGTCCGGAGATGACTCGGCTCGACCCGGTCTATGTCGCTCTCAGTTGCGCTCTCGGAGTTCTGGCTCTGGTGGCCGCTGGCCGTTGCTGCTCGGCCAGTGGCTCGGCTTGTAGGGCTGCCACCGCGGCTCCGAGAATGAATCGCTTGGCTTTCTCCGCGTCCCTCGGGGCTGTCATCACGATGGCGTGGACGACTCCGAGGGCACAGGCCACGCGGAGCTTGTCCTCTCCTTTGGCGTCGGGTCCCGCCAGCTCGCTGCTGAGTGCGTCGATCAGGTTACGGGCACGTTGTCCCACGTCGGGGTGGTTCATGGCGGCCGGGTTCTGGGCGAGCAGGTCGGTGACCTGTCGGTGGATGACGAGCAGGTCCAGATACGAAGACAGCAGTTCCATCCGCAGGGTCTCTCGTGCCTCCGATGGGGCTGCACGGGCTCTGGCCACGAGGTCGGCGAGGTCGTTGAGGAATCCGCGGGTCAACTCGACGACGAGCTGTTCTTTCGCCGGAAAGTGGTAATAGAGCGCTGCCTTCGTGATCCCCTGGCCCTCGGCGATCTCCCGCAGGGACGTGGCCTCGTAGCCTTGGGCCAGGAACAGCTCGAGCGCTGTAGCCAGGATCTCCGAACGCAGACCGACGCGGCTTCCTCGGGGCACCTCGGATCGACAGCATACCCTGTCGCTGGTAACTTGCCGGGCGGCAAGCAAGCGAACGCCGATCCAACCTCGACCCAGGGCGGAAGCGGTAACAGGGGATTCGATGGCGACACGGTGGAGGCGATGGACGATCAGGCGACGTCTTGCCGGTCTGCTGGAGCCGGGCGAGCGGCTCGTCGTCATCGAGCGCCTCGGACTCGGTGACTGGTGGGCGCTCACCGACCGGGCGGTGTATGTCACGAAGCGACAGGAGGATTCCACGCGCCTGCTCCTGAGTCAGATCCGGACAGCCGAGTGGACGCCCAGGAGGACCGGATTCACGATCAGGACGACGGCCGACAATCTCATCTTGGTCAATGCCCTGGACAAAAGCGCCCTTGCCGAGAGGCTGCAGCGGCGCTGACCCACCTGCCGGGTCGGCCAACGAGGCGAACTCCTCCCAGAGACTCTGTCCGCGGATACCCGATGCCCGGTCCCATGCACGAAGTCGTGCCCGTCGTCAGCGAACGTGGGCACGGGCGAACGGTGGAGGCCCGCTACATTCTCGACCGTGCCATGCGAGATCGTCCTCGACACCGAACGCCTGAGGCTCCGTCCTCCGGTGATGGGGGACCTGCAACCTCTGCATCGACTTCGCCGAGACCCGGAGATGATGCGGTACATGAGCGATGGCCATGTTCCCGACAAAGCGGAGACGGAGTCCTGGTTGCACTGGCACATCGATTTGTGGGATGTGGATGGATTCTCACTCTTCGTCGCCGAGAGAAAGCCAGACTGCCAGCTCATCGGCTGGATCGGTGTGACCAAGCCCTACTGGTTCCCGGAGATGTTGCCGACACCGGAGATCGGTTGGTTCATCGACCGAGGGCTGTGGGGTCAGGGGCTCGCCTCCGAGGGAG
>JASHZK010000416.1 GCA_030042575.1 Acidimicrobiales bacterium | reverse complement strand
CATCTGGGAACCCACTGCCAGGCTGTTTCGAACCATGGGCAGCGACCCCTACGTCCCCCGCGAGGTCATCGTGAGCGGACGCTTTCGGCCCAACGGGAGGGTCCGGGTGGTCGAGTACCCCGACCCGTACCCCATTCGCTCGACCAAGCTCGTCCGGGTGGTGGAGCTCGATGGCTGAACACCGCTGACCCTCACCGTCGCCGGCGAAACCAACGGGGATAGGCTTCGCCCGCATGGTACCCGGCCATTGGCTCGACGAGGAGGAGATGCGGGCTTGGCGCTCGCTGCTCACCGCCCATCGCCGTCTGTTGCACGCACTCGACGCCGAGCTGCAGGCGACCCAGGACATGTCGGTGACGGACTACGGCGTCCTCGTCGAGCTGAGCGAAGCAGAGGGCGGCGCTATGCGCATGAGCGAACTGGCCGAGCACACGCTCTTGTCCCCGAGCGGGCTGACCCGACGCCTCGATGCCCTGGTCGAGGCCGGTTGGGTGGAGCGGGTGCGGTGCCAGGCCGACCGCCGCGGCGCCTTCGCCGTGATCACCAAAGCCGGAAGGACCCGCTTGGCCCAGGCCGTCCCGGACCACGTCGACCAGGTCCGGCGGCACTTCGTCGAGCGCCTGAGCCGGGAGCAGCTGCTGGCGCTGGCCGACGCCTTGGAGGTGGTGGCGGGGGCCTGCACGTGAGCCAGGCGCTCAGGAGCGTGGCCGAGGCGCGCCGGCGAGCCAGGCGGGTGCTGCCCCGGGTGGTCTACGACTACATCGACGGGGGCGCCGACGACGAGGTGACCATGGGCGAGAACGAGCAGGCTTTTCGCCGCCTCGCTTTCCGCCCCCGCGTGGCCGTCGACACCGGTGAACCGTCTTTGGCCACCCGAGTGCTCGGCACCGAGGTCAGCATGCCGCTGCTGCTCGCTCCGTGCGGGCTGGTCAGGCTCATGCACCCCGATGGCGCCGCTGGAGCGGGGAGGGCGGCCCACAGCCGGGGGACCTTGTGGGTCCTCAGCTCGGTAGCAGGGGTGACGCTCGAGACGGTGGCCGACGTGCCGGGCCACAAGTGGTTCCAGCTCTACGCCAGCGGCGGACGTCCTGAAGCGGCTTCCATCATGGAACGGGCGGCGGTGGCCGGATACGAGGCGTTGGTGGTGACAGTGGACACCCCCGCCCTCGGCAACCGTGAGCGTGACGCTCGAAACGGGGTGACCTCTCCTTTGCGTCTCGATGCCCGCACGGCCATCGCCCTGGGTCCCCAGGTCCTGGCCCGGCCCCGGTGGGCGCTGCGCATGATGCGCGACGGCGTCTCGACCATGGGTCGACCCGCCGGTTCGGACGAGGCCGGGGGCGGTGGCACCCAACCGGGCAGCGGCATGGGGGCAGCCGGAGCCGTGGCCATGTTGGCCTCACCGTTCACCTGGTCCGATATCGCCTGGATGCGCCAACGGTGGCCCAAGCCGCTGCTGGTGAAAGGCGTCCTCACCGGCGAGGACGGCCGGCGGGCGGCTGACGCCGGTGCCGACGCCGTCATCGTGTCCAACCACGGTGGCCGGCAACTCGACGGGGCGCCGGCCACCATCCGGGTGCTCCCCGAGGTGGTGGAGGCGGTGGGGGGCCGGATCGAGGTGCTGCTCGACGGCGGGGTGCGGCGCGGCGGCGACGTGGTCAAGGCGCTGGCCCTGGGCGCCCGGGCCGTGCTCGTCGGGCGGCCTTATCTCTATGCCCTGGCCGTCAACGGCCAGACAGGAGTCGAGCAGGTCCTCGACGTGCTGCGAACCGAGATGTCCCGCAGCCTGCGCCTGCTCGGTTGCGCCTCGGTGGCCGAACTCGACCCGTCCTACGTGGAGGGGAGCTCCCGGGCCGGGGCTTTCGAGAACCGGAGCTGAAGCAACACCCATAGGGCACGGACCCCGTCCCGCCAGGTCAGCTTCTTGCCCTCCTGACGGCCACGGGCCTGGTAGTTGACCGGCACCTCGTAAGGCCGGAGGCCCGCCCGCAGGAGCTTGGCGGCGATCTCGGGCTCCACCCCGAAGCCCTCCTCGCGAAGGTCCAGAGCACGGTAGAGGGCCAGTGGCATGAGCTTGAAGCATGTCTCGAGGTCGCTGAGCCACGCGTTGTAGATCACGTTGGCGGCCAAGGTCACGACCTTGTTGCCCACCACGTACCAAAACGAATAGGCGGTGTGCGATCCGAAGGTGCGGGTGCCGAACACGACCTTGGCCTCGCCCGCCATCACCGGTCGGAGGAGCTCGGGGATGTCGCTCGGGGTGTACTCGAGGTCGGCGTCGCAGATGACCATGTAGTCGCCGGAGGCCAACCCCGAGGCGGTGCGCAGTGCCGCCCCTTTGCCCCGGTTGGCACCATGGGCGGTTTTGACGATGCGGGGGTCCTCCAGCTGCTGCACGATCTCCGACGAACCGTCGGTGCTCCCGTCGTCGACCAGCACCAGCTCCATGTCGCAGGGATAGGTCACATCGAGCACGCGCTTCACGGCGTAATCGAGGGTCTCTGCCTCGTTGTACACGGGCATCAGGATGCTGAGCTTCACTGCGCCCTCCCTTTGGTGCCCATTCAGTGTGCCAGCCCCCGATCCACGGCTCGGACATGGTGGGGAGAGCTGTGGGGGCGGAGGGGCTCGAACCCTCACTGTGGGCGGTTTAAGCGCCCTGCCTCTGCCGGTTGGGCTACGCCCCCGAGGCGTGCAAACGGTAGGTCGCCATGCCGGGCCTCGGCCCGAGGCGACCCAAATGCTCGAACACGCTGGGCAAACAGAGCTGAAGCGGCGTGCCGGCCTCCCCGGGCCAACCCCCCGGTTGAGGCCAAAGTGGCAGTTGTGGACGATGGGGTCTTGGCGGCCGGACGGCGAGGAACCCGGACGGCGGCGATTCGGTCCATGGCCTCCCGGTGGGGCCGGGCCTCTCCGAGCGGCGTCGACCGCCGGGCCGGCCCGATGGCCGGCCCCGTCTCACTGGGCCGCGACAGTGGGCGAAGCTCCCCCCGCTGACGCTCGGCCGGCGGCAACCGGGCGCGCTCGCCCCGGTACGACCCGTTAGGCAACGAGACCAGGCGGGCGGCGGAGGAGCCGGCCGGTAGCATCGGCGCCCGTGACCCCGGGCAAAGAGACGGCTCAGCGCGAGCAACGGGCCGCGCTCGTCCCGCTCCCCCGGCCCAAAGACGAGACGCCAACCAGCCCCCGACTGTCCGACGTCGACGAATGGGGGCGCTCGGAACACATCCGCGAGATCGCCCGGCGCGTCTACGAGCCGCTCTACCACAACTGGTTCCGGGTGGAGTGGGAAGGCCTGGAGAAGATCCCTCGCAGTGGCGGGGCCCTGCTCGTGGCCAACCACGCCGGAGCCATACCCTCGGACGCCCCCGTCATCATGCACGGCATCGAGGAGGAGCTCGGACGTCCTGTCTACGCCATGGCCGACTACTTCTTCCGCTCGGCGCCCTGGCTGGGGACCATGTGGTCACGGGTGGGCGGCGTACCGGCACACCCCGACAACGCCCTGCGCCTGCTGCGCGACCAGGGAAACCTGGCCCTGGTCTTCCCCGAGGGCACCAAGGGCCCGTCGAAGACGTATACCGATCGTTACCGGTTGCGGCGTTTCGGGCGGGGAGGATTCGTGGAGATCGCCATGCGGGCCGGCGTCCCGGTGATACCCATCGCCGTAGTGGGAGCCGAGGAATCGATGCCGATCCTCTTTCGGCTGCCCACGGTGGCCCGGGCCCTGGGGGTGCCCTATGTGCCGGTGACGGCCAACATGTTGACCTTCGGTCCCCTCGGGGTTCTTCTGTACTTCCCCGCCAAGTTCAAGCTCCGGGTGCTGGATCCGGTGACCTTCGACGTTCCTCCCGGGCAGGAGCGTTACTCGAAGAGCCGGATCATGGACGAAGCCGAGAAGATCCGGATGAACCTGCAGGAGACGCTCTACGACATGCTGCGCGAGCGGCGCAGCATCTGGTTCGGCTGATTCATGGGCCGGCGCGTCCTCATCACGGGACTCGACACGTTTTGGGGCGGGCGCATGGCCCAGGCCCTGGAGGCAGAACCGGACGTGGAGATGATCCTGGGGATGGGCACCAGCGAGCCGTCGGTGCCCCTGGAACGAGCCGAGTTCGTCCGGGCCGACCAGACCTACTCGATCCTGTCTCGCATCGTACGGGCCACCCAGGTGGACACCATCGTCCACACTTTCTTGATCGTTGACTCGACCAAGGTGTCGGGACGCACATTGCACGAGATCAACGTCATCGGCACCATGAACCTCCTGGCTGCCGCCGGCCAATCCTCGTCCTCGGTACGCCAGGTGGTGGTGAAGTCGTCGTCCCTCGTCTACGGGGCAGCGGCCACCGACCCGACCTGGTTCCGTGAGGAGATGACCCGGACGTCGCCGGCACGAACCGGAGTAGAGCGATCCTTGCTCGAAGTGGAGAGCTTCGTGCGCGACTTCGCCGAGGACAACCCGGCCACCGTGGTCTCGGTGTTGCGCTTCGCCAACGTGCTGGGGACCGACATCGTGACCCCCATCAGCGCCAACTTGTCGCGGCCCATGTGCCCCTCCATCGCCGGCTACAACCCGCTGGTGCAATTCATCGAGGAGGACGACGTCGTCCGATGCCTCGAGCACGTCACCCGAAACCGCATCCCGGGCCTCTACAACGTGGCCGGCGCCGGGCGCCTGCCCTGGAGCGAAGTGGCCGCTCTGTGCGACACCCGCCTGCTCCCCCTGCCGCCGGCAGGAACGCGCCTGTTCGCCCTGCCCCTGGTCCAGCTGGGATTGATCGACTTCCCGCCCGAGCTCGAGGGACTGCTTCGCTACGGCCGGGGCATCGACACGTCCCGGCTGGCCAAGACCGGCTTCGCCTGCCGGTACACCAGCGCGGCGGCGGTGGACAGCTTCATCCGGGCCACGCGGCTTCGTCGGGGCCTGGGCCACGCCCCCACGTCGTACACCTACGAACAGGACGTGGAGCAGTTCTTCCGGCGGTCCCGAGCGGTAGTGCACCCGGGCGGCGACGCCTCGGCCTAGTCACGAGGATCACGTCTTCTTGAGCCACTGGAGCATGAGCTCGTAGCCTCGTTTGGCCCACTCCTCGGAGGTGATGGCGTAGCGGACGTGGTCCTCCCACTGTCCGTCGATCTCCAGGTAGCGAAGAGCGATGCTCTCCTGGCGTATGCCCAGCTTCTCGACCACCCGGCGGCTGGCGTGGTTGCGGGGCACGATGGCTATCTCGACCCGGTGCAGGCCGAGCTCCTCGAAGGCGAAGCGCAGCACGACCACGGTGGCCTCGGGGACGATGCCCCGCCCGGCCAGCTCCCGGTCCACCCAGTACCCGATGAAGGCGTTCTGGAAGGGGCCCCGCTGGATGGAGGACAGGGTGATCTCGCCGGCCAGCCGCTCATCCACGAAAATGCCGAAGCCGTAGCCGCTGCCGAGCTGACGTTCGCGTTCGCGGGCGGCGCAGCGGGCGATGAAGCTGCCCTTGTCCTCCGCCGTGGGAGGAGCCCCGGCCGGGCGGGGCTCCCAGGGCACGAGCCAGTCCCGGCAACGCGAGCGCACCTCGTACCACTGCCCGTAGTCGTCCTCGGTCAGAGTGCGCAGGCGGACGCGCCAGCCCAGCAGCTCGAGGGGATGGACCCGCGAGGCGCGGCCGATCACCGGCCCAGCACCTCGGCCAGGGCAGCCAACAACAGGGTGACGTTGGCCCGCCGGGCTGTGTGGCCCATGCAGCCGATCCGCCACACCTTGCCCGCCAAAGAACCCACCCCCCCACCGATCTCGATGCCGTAGCGCTCGAGCAGCACGCGGCGGACCTCTGCCTCGCCGCTGTGGGGGGGAAGGTCCTCGGGCACCCGGACGGTGGTGAGCTGCGGGAGCCGGTGGCCTTCGGGGGCGAGCAGCTCGAGCCCCATTGCCTGGAGCCCGTCCTGGAGCATCTGGCCGCAGCCCAGGTGGCGGTGCCAGGACTGCTCCAGGCCCTCTTGGAGCAACACCCCGAGACCGGCGTGGAGGGCGAAGACCATGCTGACCGGAGCCGTGTGGTGGTAGGTGCGCCCACCGGCACCGGTCACGTAGCCGGCGACGAGCCCGAGGTCGAGGTACCACGAGGCCGGACGCTCGAGACGCCGGGCCCAGGCCCGCTCGCCCATGGTCAAGGGGGCCAGGCCGGGCGGCACGCCCAGGCACTTCTGCGTCCCGCTGTAGGCGATGTCGACCCCCCAGCCGTCCACCTCCAACTCGACACCGCCCAGGGAGGTGACGGTGTCGGCCACCACCAGGGCCTCGCCCTTGCCCAGGCAGACAGCGGCCACGTCGTTGCGCACACCGGTGGAGGTCTCGGCGTGCACCAGGGCGATGACCGCCGGCGAGGGGTGGGCCCTGAGGAGCGCTTCGGGATCGAGCGGCTCGCCCCAGGGCGCCTCCACGCGCACCACCTCAGCACCCTGGCGGGCGGCGACCTCGGCCATGCGCTCGCCGAAGAGGCCGTTCACCCCCACCACGACGACGTCGCCGGCGTGGACCACGTTGACGAGGGCGGCTTCCATGCCGGCCGACCCGGTTCCGCTGACCGGCAGGGTCAGCCGGTTCGCCGTCCGGAAAACGGCGCGCAGGCGCTCACAGGTCTCTTCGAGGAGAAAGAGGAACTCGGGGTCGAGGTGGCCCAGCACGGGGCGAGCCAGGGCCGCCGTGACCTCGGGATAGACGTTGGAGGGCCCGGGGCCCATGAGCACCCGCTCGCCGATGGCCATGGCCGATGCTAGGCACGAAGGCCGGGCGATCCGCCAGCCCGTGCGGTCCAAGAGGCGGGATCGACAGGTGCTTCACGACTCGACGATGGCCGCAACGCCGTCTCCGCAGCGCGAATCCGTGTCGCGCACGACAGGCCGCGTATCGGCGACCGTCCTCACCACCGTGCATAGACTCGGCGGCCATGGTCGGTTGGCCGGCTTCCTCTGACCTCGGCCCACACGCATGAGCTCGACGGTCGGCGAACACATTCCTGCCACCCGTGCAGACAGCGAAGCGTCGAGAGACCAGCCAAACGTCCCGGGGGCGGGCCGTGCCCGTCCACGACATGCCAAGCGATCACGCAAGCTCCTCTTTACATGGATCTGCGTCATCGCCGTTTATGTGGCTCTGGCCATGCTTGCCAACTCGCCCTCATGGCTCCATGGATGGACCGATCACATCCAGAACGAGGGTAGCGACCTCACCGAAGAGGCTTGGTTCTTGGCCGTTACGCCTTATTCGCTGCTCCATCTTCACAACCCTTTCTTCACCAATTACGTCAACTACCCCTACGGGGCGAACCTCGTAGCCAACACGACGATGTTCCTTCCCGGATTGCTGCTCGCCCCGGTGACGTTCGTGTGGGGACCGGTCGCCACCTTCAATGTGCTCATGGTCCTCTGCTATGCAGGATCAGCAACGTCCGCTTTTGCCCTGTTCAGGCGGTGGGCTCCTTGGACACCGGCCTCGTTCATCGGCGGATTGCTCTATGGGTTCTCACCGTACATGGTCGCTGTCGGGTACGGGCATCTCTTCCTTCTGTTCGCTGTCTTTCCACCGCTCATCGTCCTGATCCTCGACGTGATCCTGATGCGTCAGAGCGGCAACCCCCTCGCTTGGGGCGCCCTCCTCGGAGTGGTCGCCACATGCCAATTCCTGACTTCCACTGAGGTCCTCGCCAGTAGCGCAACCATCACTATGGCAGGGTTGGTGCTCCTGGTGATCTTCCGTCGGCACGAAATCCGGTCACGCTACCGCTACGCGGCGGTGGGCCTGTCGAGCGGACTGCTGATCTTCGCCCTGTTGTGCGCCTACCCGATATGGATGCTGACGGCCGGTCCACAGCACCTCGACGGACCGCCTCAACCCCTCAATGTCTTGGACCTGTACAGCAGCGACGTGCTCGGTCTGGTCGCCCCCACAGCCAACCAGCTGATTTCGCCGGCCTCGATCCAGCAGGTGGCCAACCGGTTCACGAACGGCGATCTCGCCGAAAACGGAACGTACATGGGCGTCCCCCTCATCCTCCTGCTCATCGCCCTCGTCGGCCGATACCGGCGAAGCAAGATCGTGCAATTTGCGGCGGCCATGGCCTGCGTTTCCCTGGTACTGAGCCTGGGACCCCGACTGCGCATCGACGGTCGACTGACGGGCATTCGCCTTCCGTTCACCGTGTTCAGACATCTCCCTCTGCTCGATGGAGCGATAGCGTCCCGGTACTCGCTCTACGTGTGCCTCTTCAGCGGAATGGTTCTCGCCATCGCCATCGATCGGCTTCACCGAGACCTGAGCGTCCGTCCGGGTTGGAATCGGCGGTCTATGGTCGCCTGTACGGTCATCGCCGCCGTAGGTCTGTTCCCGTTGATCCCGAATTGGCCATATCCGATAGCCAAAGTCACGGTCCCCACGTTCTTTTCGTCAGGGGCCGTGCGATCCATTCCCCCTGGAAGCGTCCTCCTCACTTACCCAATGGCCATTCCCGGGTCCGACGACGGAATGCTGTGGCAGGCCGAGGACGCATTTCGGTACCGCATCCCGGCGGGCTACCTCCTCTCACCGGGTCCAAAGGACACCACGACGGCGTCCGGTCCCCCTGCTACGACGGAAACGCTGTTCACTGAGGCATCCTCTGGCCAGCCACAGCCGACAGCATCCAACTCCCTTCTGTGCCGAGTCGACGACGACCTGCGCGTTTGGCATGTCAGCACCATCGTGGTCACCACGGTCGTCCCCGGATCCCATTCCGTCTTGATGCTTGTGGATTCCGCTTTAGGCACCCGTCCGCGCCATGACAGCGGGGTATACCTGTATGCACACGTGCAGCAGTCGATGGTAGAGGCATTCACTCGTCTTGGTTGCGCGCCCACCTCGACCCTGCCCTGACCCTGGGAGCCTTGTCGCAACGACCAGGAAGGCGCGCCGCTCCACCATGCGCCGTGCGTCGGGCGACAGTACACTCACCCCGGTGAGCGAGGATGGCGAGCATGCTGGAATTCGAGATGCTCGCGACCATGCACATCTCGACCTTCCGCCTCCCCGGTCGACGAGGTTCCGCTGGGCCAAGCGGGCGCTATACCGCCTGAACCGGCCGTTTCTCAATCATCAGGTGGCCTTCAACCAGATCGTGTTGAGTGCCCTGTCCGACTACTTGCAGCGGCAGGACGAGCTGACTCGGAGCTTCGACGAGCTGAACGGTAAGGTGGAACAGACCATGCGACGCGGGTTGCATCAGGCCGAACGAGAGATCGGGGACCATGTGGCCGCACTTCGCTCCGATCTGACCAGGCTCCAGCTTCGGTTCGAGGATGGCGAGCAAGGCGCCGCAACTCGTCGCCCTGACGGCGCGGGCCAGTTGGACTGATCGCCTGGCCGCTCGTGGACATCCTGCCGGGAGGGTTGCGCGTGTGCGGCGACTGGTCGGCAACCACGGGTCTCGCCCATGCCGGCCGGCGCCTGGCCTTGGCTCTCCTCCACGCGGGCGTGGAGATGCACGTATCCACCTTCGAGTCAGGCGCCCCTCGGATCCCGGAGCTCTTCCCCGAAGAGCTGAGGAGGCTCCCAAACGGAACGCCTCGGGCGATCAACCTGTGGACGTTGAACGTCAACGAGTTCCGCATCGTTCCCGACGAGGAGTTGCAGCCGCATGGAACGTCGCCGTACCACATCGCCACCTGGTTCTGGGAGCTTCCCACCTTGCCCGAGTGGATGCAGCGCCAGATCGAGCGAGTCTCCGAGATCTGGGTGCCCACCACCTTCGTGCGGCGTGCCATCTCCCGCTGCACGGACAAACCCGTCCATGTCGTCCCGCCGGTCGTCCCGGTCTTCCGTGCCAGCGCCGAGCCCGGTTCGCTTCGCCACAGCTGGGGGATCTCGGAGAAGACCACCATCTTCCTCACGAGCTTCGACTTCAACTCCACTGTGGGCCGCAAGAACCCTATCGGGAGCATCGAGGCATTCGGCCGCGCCTTCGGAGGCTCTTCCCAAGATGCCTTCCTCGTCGTGAAAGCCATCAACCTGGACGTCAACAGGTCCTATGGCGAGGCACTCGAGGACGCCGTCAGCGAGGTGGGGGGGATGTTGATCGACCGCAACCTGAGACCTCGAGAGTACGAGGACCTCCTCCACGCTTGCGACGTGTTCGTGTCGCTCCATCGTTCCGAGGGCTTCGGGCTGGGGCTGGCGGAGTCCATGGCTCTTGGAAAGCCTGTGATCGGCACCGCCTACTCGGGAAGCCTCGATTTCATGTCGGCCGACAACAGCTGCCTGATCGGCTACCGGCTGCGAGAGGTCGAGGAAGGTGACCAGACGCACAATCCAGGCATGGAAGGTACGTACGTGGCCGGCGAGCTCTGGGCGGAACCCGACCTCGACCAAGCCGCCGAATGGATGCAGCTGCTGGCAGAAAACGTGGATCTCCGAACACGCATCGGCCGGGCGGCGGCGGCGACCATGCAGGCCCGCTATTCGGAATCGGCGGTCAGCCGCATCGCCATCGGACGCCTCGAAGAGATCTGGCGTTGTATCGAGGCCGGGCGCCATCGCCGTACGACCGGGCCCGGCTGATGACTACCGCCGAGGAGCCCCCTCGACGAGGAACTGCCACGCCTCAGCGGCGTACTCGTCCCAGGTCCTCCATTCCAGCGCCGTCGCCTCCTCGGCCAGGCGCTCCTGGTAAGCCGGCTGCGCAAGGATCCGCCGGAGAGCTCCGGCGATGGCACCGTCGTCGGCTGGATCGGCCGCCAGGGCGCCTCCCCGGCTGGCCAGCTCGAGCATGCTTCCCAGATTGGAGGTGACCACGGGAGTTCCGCTGGCCAGAGACTCGGCAATCGGGAGCCCGAAGCCTTCGTGGACTGACATGTAAACGGTGCAGTAGGCCACCCGGTATGCCGCCCATAGAAGCTCGTCGGAAAGAGCGTTGATCGCCTGCACCGGTCGGCTGGCCGCCTGCAGCTCCTGCACCTGGGCATTGAAGGTCTCGCTCTTCCAAGAGTGCCCTCCGACGAATGTGAGAGCGAACTCCATGCCCTCCCGCCAGAGCATCTTGGCGGCATGGAGGACGGCCAGATGGTTCTTTCGAGGCTCATGGCTGCCCACGGCCAGAACGACCGGAAGTGACCCGACGCACAAGAGGTCCCGGGCCGCCTGCATGGCGGCGTCGGTCGGCACCTTGACCTCAGCGGTCAGAGGTACCGACCGCACCTCGGGACCCCTCCGTCCCGAACCGGTCAACATTGACCGCCACGCCCTGTACTCGCTGGCCGCGGCATCCGAGATCGCCGCCACACGATCCATGTGAGCGACGGCGGCTAGGTGGAGCGAGAAGGCGCTCGCCATGCCCTCGACAGTGGTCTCCGGGAGCATGATGGGCACACAGTCGTAGCCGATGATGGCTGTGGCCGAGCCTGAGTATGCGGCTAATGCACGGTAGCGCAGGGCTCGTTCGCGTTCGGCCGCCAACTCGGGCACAATGATGGTGCATCGCCACGGCACGATGGTGGCTTCAGCCGGAGCCGGGCCGGCCGACGCTGCCTGGGGGGGCGCCACCGGGTCAGATTCCACGGTGAGGGTCATCGGCTCGGGACCCATCATCACCCGGCGGTGCTCTTCGGGAGTGAGACGTCGGAGTCCCCGGTACTGCTCGGTCCACCTGGCGAGAAGAACGTCGTGGTCACGGTACCAGCGGCTGGCCGTCGCCCGAACGACCCGCTGGATTCCGGTAGCAACCTTCGTCGCGCTGGTGTGATGGAGGTCGACCACGACCCGATCGACGACGAGTTCCACTTCGGGCCAAGCGTCATGTTCCGAGATCCAGGAGCGACCCAGTGCCTCTGCCAGCGCCACCAGAGCACCGTCCAGCTTGGCGGCTCGGCAGGCCGAGACCACGGTTGCGGTATCGGGCAACACCCCGGTGAGGACGGCCAGTGCCAACCACATCTCTCGACGGTTCACCGGTTCCAAGACGGAGGCCAGGGCCTCGAGAAGCTCTCGGTCGTCCGGCGCAGCCGGAAGACCGAGAACCTCCAGGAGGAGCAGGATCCTCGTCCGAAGCCCCTGGCCGGTCCGTGGAGTTGCCTTCGCCAGCACGGCGTCCAGCGGCAAGTGAGACCCCTCAGGAGCGTGCCATTCGCCGGGCGAGCGTGGGGCGCCGACGAACCGGATCACCGTTGTGCCCGGTTTTCCGAGACAAGCGGTTCGAGCTCGGGAACGACCAGAGCGTCCCAGAGCTCCGAGGCATAGTCAGCCCAGCTCTGCACCGGCCGTTCGATTATCTCCCGACGCAGCCGCATCAGCAGGTCGTCGTCGACCAGCAGCCGGCCCATGGCCTCCACCAGTTCCTCCTCCTCGTCGGGATCCACGAGCAGGGCTCCACCACCACCGCCGATTTGTGCCGTGCTGCCGTAATTCGTCGTGATGACCGGTGTCCCTTGTTCCAACGACTGGACGACCGGCAAACCAAGTCCGTCGTGGACCGAAACGAACACGGTGAACTTGGCCTGGCGGTAAGCGGCCTCCAGCTCGGCGGTCGTCGCCTTGTCGACGAGCCGGAGCGGCCGGCCGGCCCGCTTTAGGCGCCCGACGGTCTCGGACACCGGATCGGTCCAGCCGCCACCTCCGATCAGCAGCAGCTCGAAGCACCGGCCCTCCCGCCAGAGCCGCTCAGCCGCATACAGGACGGAAGCCTGGTTGGTGATGGGCTCGAACGTCCCGACACTGAGGACCAGAGGCAGCTCGTCGTGGGCGGTCTTCTCCCAGCCAGTGCGGAGGTCATCGAGTGGCGCCTGAACGGGCAGCGGGATCTGGCGAACAACGGGTTCGGACAAACCCTGAGCCTCCAGAGCACTGGCGAACCCGGTGAATTCCGTGGAGGAGGTGGCCCCGATGCAAGCCATTCGTCGCGTGTGCTTCACAACCGTAAGGAAATGGGCGAAACGATTGCTCTCGGACGCCGGCACCATGTCGGCGCTGAGGGCAGGAACACAGTCGTAGCCGATTGCCACCACCCGGTTGCCCGAGAACTGGGCCATGGCCGCCAGCCGATCGCAGGCGTCGGGAAGGGGCACTTCTGGCAGCACGACGACGCTGCGCCAGGGGACGACGGATACCGACTCCTCTTCGCTTGATTCGGTTGAGGGTGAATCTTGTTCCCCGCCAACAACCTGATGGTGTTCTGCAGGCGTCAGTGTCCGCAGGGCTTGGGCCGATTCGGTCCACACCACCGGTACGAACTCGTGGGTGTCGGACCACTGGGGGACAACCTGTCGGACAATTCGGTGGATACCCGTCTTCGCCCCGTGCCGAGCTGTCTGATCCACGTCGACCACGACACTTCCTTCGACAACCCGGGTCGGGTTGTCAGCGGCCTTGGTGTTGGCGGCCATCAGCCCGTAGTCGAGGATCCACGTGGTCGCCTCGAGGGCGGACGAAATCGAGAAGAACCGGGTGCCGGCGCGGACGTGGTCGGCCAGCGGAAAAGAGCCCGCCACCGCCGTGCAGAGCAGCCAGACCCTGGCCGGCGTGAGCTCGGCGCTGACGGAGCGGACGAGGGCGTCGAGCAGGCTCCCCGCCCCGTCTTCCTGTTCACCGGCTGTGTACGCCACGCTCTCGTCCAGGAGGAACGGGCTCACCGCACTGAGCCTCTGGACCAGAGCGGATTCCACCCTCATGGCCGTCACGGGTTGCCTCACCGGCCTCAGTGCCTCCCCCGCCGCAGGCGGCCAGCGACTCGAAGGGGCGTCGTCACCCGCCATGAGGTCGACTGGAGCATCTCGTCTATGAAACCACGCAGGTCTTCGGCCTCGGCGCGGTGTCGGTTCTCCAACTCCTCCAATCGGGCCTCGAGGCGCTCCACCTCGGCTCTGGCTGCCAGCGTGGCAGCCCAGCGTGCCACGGTCTGCGCCCTCCAACGTGAGACCTGTGCCACCAGTTCGGGGACGCACCGGGCCCGTTCTTCTTGCTCGCGGTAGTCCAATCGGGTGTAATCGTCCAACACGCATGCGGGAAACGAGAGAGCCTGTCCGAGCGAACGGGCATGCTCTTCGGCGACGTAAAAGCACGACAGGCCGTCGAACAGACAGAAACGGTAACCTGCGTGGATGACAATCGCTTCCCACACCTCACGGGTCGACACGGTCGTGCGAGGGTGGGTCGCCTCCACCACCAGTACCCAGGGCCGCCACACCCGGAGATCGAGGCTCTCGAGGACATCCCGTTCCGATCCCTCGGTGTCCACCAGCATGAAGTGGATGTCGAGGCCCTCCCAGCCGGCCTCTTCCAAGACGCAATCAAGCCTGCGGGTGGCGACCTGCACGTCGTGAACGTCGAAGCCTGAGGCGACGTGATCTTTGGCCGTGTCGGCGTCGAGTGTCGACAGCCCAGTTCCGTCCACGACGTGGAACGTGGTGAGATCGCCGTCCTTGGTGGTGATGGCCGCTTGGACGACGAGGTCGCGGGGCCGCTGATCACGCTGCATCTGGGCAAAGGCGGGATCAGGCTCGACCGTGATCCCGCTCCATCCGCGGTCGTAAAAGGCCTTACTCACGGAGTCGATGTAGGGGTGGTTCGCCCCGACATCGAGGTATCGGCCCCTTTCGACGTGGTGGAGGGCCCGCCACAACACGACGTCCTCGGCATTCTGGCTGAAGGAAGCAAACCGGGACGAAACCATTGGGCGAATTATAAACGAAGGCCGTTTGCGCCATCACCGAATCAGGCACGTGGGACGCAGAAAACGGGCGGCGGTCGGGGAGAGGCGGAGTGGCCTCATCTCCGATCGGACCCGGCGCAAGTACCTCCCAGGGTCGAACGTCACCCAGAACTTCTTGCGCGAGGCGTCGGTCACGAATCATGGTTCATCCCTGATGAGATCGTTTACCGCCTCGTCTCGCTCTTGGCGCACATGGCTTGGCGAGTTGTCGGGGTCGAGGATCAAAAGGACCGACTCGACATCGCCAGCTACGCTGAGCCATCTCTAGGGCTGCTGCGGCGGGGCCGACGCTGAGAGGTTTCGGCTCGGAGGAGGCTGGCAACCAGGCCGTCGAGGATGTCATCCTCCGACACCAGACAGCGCGATCGGGCGAAGACCGCCATGACGCAGCTCAACACGAGCACTCCGCCGACGATGACGTCCTCCCGACCGGCCACCATTCCCGGCCGCGCCAGACGGGCGGCGCTGTCCTCGGTCGACAGCGTGGCCAGCCAGGCTTCGATCCGGTCGTGGCCGACTATCGAGTGATGGATGCGGTCGCGTTCGTACACCGCCGACTTCGACTCGAGCGAGGCCAGGGTGGACACCGTGCCGGCCAATCCGATCACGGGGGCCGTGGGCTCGAGAGGGGGCAGGAGCGCCCGTGCCCGTTCGAGCTCGCCTCGCACGACTCGGCTCGCTCGTTCCAGCTCGGACGCCGTGGGCGGATCGTCGGCGAAGAACCGCTCGCTCACCCGTACGCAGCCCAGGTCCAGCGATACCGCCACCGCCCGGGCCGGCTCCGACGGATTGCCGGCCACCAGCTCGGTCGATCCGCCACCGATGTCCACCACGAGGACGGGCCCGGCCCGGGGGAACCAACCGGGCAAGGCGGCGGTGGCGCCGGCGAACGACAGCCGGCCCTCCTCGTCGCCGCTCAGCACCTCGGGCTGCAGTCCCGTGACCCGGGCGGCGGCGGCCATGAACTCGCCGGCGTTGGCGGCGTCGCGGGCAGCCGAGGTGGCCACCAGACGACCCCGGTCGGCGCCCAGCTCGTCGGCTCTGTGCTTGTAGTAGGCCAACACCGCCACCGTCCGCTCGATCGCCTCGGCCGCCAGTCTGCCGGTGGCGTCGACTCCCTGGCCCAGGCGGGTGATGCGCATCTGGCGATCCAGCGTGCCGCCCTCGCCGTCCACCACCAGCAGACGAGTCGAGTTGGTCCCGCAGTCGTAGGCCGCCGCTGGTGCGGCCTCCCCAGCGGCGGACACCTCGGGGCTCATCCGCCTCGGGCTACCACAAAGGGGGAGCAGTCCAAGGCCAACCGGTCGGCCACGTAGCGTCCGACCGGGTCGTCGCCCCCGGCCAGGAACCATGCGAGATGGGCGTGCAGGCACTTCACACCTCTCCTCGTCCCGCCCACCCCGCCCGAGGGCCGTGGGCCGACATGCCCGGCGGGAATGGCGCCATCGCGCTCGGCCGCGTAGCGCGAGTGGGCGGCGGCCAGCTCCTCGGCACCGACGGCCGCCGCCGCCGACTTCGCCCCACCTGCCGCCTCCAATCGGCTCACGGCGCGGTTCAGCTCCGGATCGACGAGCCAGTAACGGGTGGGCATGGGACGGCCGTCGTCGAGGAAGGGGTCGTTCTCGATGACCACGACGGCGCCGTCGTCCCGGCGGACGGCGACGGTGAAGCCAGCCGCCGGCGGCCGACCGAGCAGGCGGGCCACCTCGTCGCGGTCGTGGTGGCTGTGCGCTACCGCCAGAACTCCAGGGTTTGGACCACTCGTGGCCAGAAGCCGACCCCGCCACCGGCAGGGCGCGCCTTCACGGTCTTGTGCCCGGCAGCAGCGCCGGACGAAGTCGCCGCCTTGGCATCGGTGCCCGCCGTGAGCGGCGCCAGTCCGAGCAGCTGGCGCGACAGGGCCGACCCGGGCACCACCGGCGAGTCGTCGAGCGGCACATGGCCGGAACCGGCCACGGCCGAGGAGGAGGCGCCGGCCGCCGGGAGGATCACGTAGGCCTTCTGCCCCGCGGCCACCAGCCCGTAGTCGGCACGGGCCAGGTCGTTCACTGCCTCGGGGTTGCTGAGCTCCCGCAGCTGGGCCGACAGCGAGCGGTCGGCGTCCTCGGCCCGCGACAGGGCGACGGCAGCGGCATCGAGTTGGTGGTGCTGGACGAGCAGGGCCTCGACGGGCATGGAGGTGGCCAGCACCACGGCGGCGAAGACCAGGAAGGCCACCACCGAGGGGCGGAACGGAATCCGCCAACGGCGACGGTTTTCTCCGGCAGCCGCCCGACTCCGACGTCGGCCCTTCCCCGTTGTGGTCCGACGAAGCCTCATCCGCTGCCCCGACCCCCGGGCGGCGACGCCGCCAGGGCGGCCCCACCCGGGTAGGCGGCCGACTCGCCCAGCTCCTCCTCGATGCGCAGCAGCTGGTTGTACTTGGCCACCCGGTCCGACCGGGCCGGGGCGCCGGCCTTGATCTGTCCACAGTTGGTGGCCACGGCCAGATCGGCGATGGTGGTGTCCTCGGTCTCGCCCGAACGATGCGACACCACGCAGGCGTACGCCGCACGCCCGGCGCCCGCCATGGTGTCCAGGGTCTCGGTCAGGGTCCCGATCTGGTTCACCTTGATGAGGATGGCGTTGGACACGCCCGAGGCGATACCCCGCTCGAGCCGGGCCAGGTTGGTCACGAAGATGTCGTCTCCCACCAGCTGCACTCGACGACCGAGAGCGGAGGTGAGCCGGGCCCAACCGTCCCAGTCGTCCTCGGCCATGGCGTCCTCGAGCGACACGATGGGATAGCGATCGCAGAGCTGGACCCAGTAGGCCACCATCTCGGGCGGCGACAACCGACGGCCCTCGCCGGCCAGCTCGTAGGCGCCGTCCTTCCACAGCTCGCTCGTCGCCGGGTCGAGGCCGATGGCCACCTCCTCGCCGGGGGTTCGCCCGGCAGCCTCGATGGCTTCGAGGAGGATCTGCACCGCCACCTCGTTGTTGGGCAGGTCGGGGGCGAATCCCCCCTCGTCGCCCACGGTGGTGGACAGGCCCCGGGCGCGCAGGACCTTCTGCAGGGAGTGGTAGCACTCCGCTCCCCAGCGCAGCGCCTCGGAGTAGGAGGCGGCGCCGAGGGGGACGACCATGAACTCCTGGAAGTCCACCGAGTTGTCGGCATGGGCCCCGCCGTTGAGCACGTTCATCTGCGGCACCGGCAGCACGTGGGCGTTGGTGCCCCCCACGTAGCGATAGAGCGGCAACTCGGCCTCGTCGGCCGCCGCTTTGGCCACGGCCAGGGAGACGCCCAAGATGGCGTTGGCCCCCAGCCTGCCCTTGGTCGGGGTGCCATCCAGGTCGACCATGGCGAAGTCGACCCCGCGCTGGTCGCCGGCCTCGAAGCCCGAGAGCACGTCGGCGATCTCGCCGTTGACGTGTTCCACCGCACCCAGGACGCCTCTGCCCCCGTAACGATCGCCGCCGTCCCGCCACTCGGTGGCCTCGTGGCTTCCGGTGGAGGCGCCCGAGGGCACGATGGCCCGCCCGGCTGCGCCGGAAGCCAGGAGGACCTCTACCTCGACGGTGGGATTGCCGCGGGAGTCGAGAACCTCCCGGGCCTGGACCTGCTCGATGGCGCTCATTTCGCCTGTTACCTCTGTGGTTTGTGTTGTAGAAGTTACTCTGCGGGCAACACGGACCGGGAGACCAGTGGACCACAGGTTCCCAGGTCAAGCCATATAGCGGATCGTGGCTGGGCCGAGCCGCTGAGACGGTGGCCGGGTGCCGGGCTCGTCACTCGGCGGCTTCGAGCTCCTGGCGGAAGAGGCGGGCCCTGGCCCGCAGAGCGGTCTCGGGATCCACCCCCGCCCGCCGGGCCACGTCGGCCAAGGCGAAGAGCGCCTCTCCCACCGCTTCGGCCTCCTGCGCCCCGGCCTCGAGGGTCTCCCCCGACCGGTCGGAAGGAGCCCCGGTCAGCCTGGCCAGGGCGGCTTGGATCTCCGCTCGCCGGCTGGCGGCGTCGGGCACGGCCATGGGCAGCGACTCGGCCTTGCGCTGGAGCTTGGCCGCCAACGCCAGGGCGGGGAGCGCGTGTGGAATGCCTTCGGTGACGCTCTGGCGTCCTTTCTCAGCCATCTTGAGCAGCTCCCAGCGTGCCGCCACCTCTTCAGGGGTCTCGGCCACCGCGTCACCGAAGACATGGGGGTGACGGCCCACCAGCTTGTCGTGCACTGTCCGAGCCACATCCGACAGGGTGAAGCGCCCCTCCTCGGCTCCGAGCACCGAGTGGAACACCACCTGGAACAGCAGGTCCCCGAGCTCTTCCTCGAGATGGCTCACCACCGGCGCCGGGACGTCGGGCTCGGCACCGGCGAGCGCCTCGATGGCGTCCAAGGTCTCGTAGGCCTCCTCGAGCAGGTGGCGCCCCAACGACCCGTGCGTCTGGCGCCGGTCCCAGGGACAGCGTCGGCGCAAGGTGCGCACCAGCTCTTCCAGGCGCACCACCTCGCCGGCCGCCGTGGCGCCCAGCACCGGGATCCACAGCGAGGTGAGATGGTCGGGGTCCACGACCCGATCGAGGTCCTCCCAGGCGACCTCGAGGACCTCTTCGTCGGCCATCCCCAGGTGGTACAGCACGGTGACCCGCCCGTCTCCGGGTTCCTCCACCGAGAGCTTCACCTCCGAGAGCAGCGCCCGGCTGTGGCAGTGGCCGACGAGGAGGGGCCCGCGTCCCCCGGCCACCTCCTGGGCGAATCCTTCGGCCTTCACCAGCCGAACTCCAGCGTCGAGGGGATCGACTCCCAGCCGGTCCCAGGCCAGGTCCAAGAACGAGGGGGCCGGCACCACCTTCAGCTCCACCCGCCCGTCGGCTCGCAGCAAGGCCACCGTCCTCTCGGCCACATGAGGCGAGCCCGGAACGGCGTAGGCGACATATCCACCTCGGCCCTCGGCCTCGACCGCCGCTCGCACCAGCGCCTCGGCCATGGCGCCGTAGAGCTGCTCGTAGTCCTCGGCCCGTTCGTAGAGCTCGTCGAAGGAGTCGAAGCCGGGCTCCAGCGCGTCGACGGCCGGGTGCCGGGCCGTGCGCACGAAGACCCGGGATGCTCCCCCCAGCGCCTGGCGCCCTTCGGCCGGGAAGAGCTCCCCTCCCGCCGGGCCCAGACCGACCACCACCACCCGGGGGCGGACGACGCCGCCCGGCGGCGGCGGTGCGGCGGAGGCACCCGGCATGGGAAAGAGGACGATCAGCCCGAGGCCGAAGAGCCCGCCGCTTGGTCGGCACCGGACGAGAGCAGGTCGGCCGCCGGCGGTGTCTCGGGGGGCGAGATGCCCTCGGCCCCGTTCCAGGCGCCGAAGCGCGGATCGAGGATCACGTTGGCCGCCTTGGCCAGCTTCGACAGGGCGGCCGACACGGTGTCGTCCTGGGCGGCCAGCAGCTGCTCGCGGACCTGTGACGGCGAGAAGGGAACGCTGGGCCGGCCGTCCACCTTCAACAGGAGCCACACTCCGCCGGCCCCGGAACTGGAGGTCTGCTCGAAGAAGGGCTGGCTGGTCTGGCCCGGCGCCAGGCCGGCGATGGTCGAGGCGATGGTGCCGTTCACGATGTCGGTCGCCACGCACCCGATCTGCCCGCCGTCGGCGGCCGTGTCGGTGTCGAGGGAGTTCTGCTCGGCCTCGGCGGCGAAGTTCTGTGATCCGGAGACGATGGCGGCTCGGATGGACTGGGCTTCGGACTGGCTGTCCACGGCGATGTCGCTCAGGCAGACCTCCTGGAACTCCGTGGGATGCGCCTGGTAGTAGGCGAGCAGCGCCGCCCGGCTCACATTCACGTGTCCCAGCGTGATGGCCAGCTGCTCCTTGGCCGCCAGGAACTGCACCTGTTGGCTGCGAAAGGCGACGGGGAGCCGGTTCACCAGGGCCTGGCCGGCCAGGGCGCCCGGACAGGGACTCGAGTACCCCGATGGCGGCGTGAGCTCGACGGCCAGATCGGCGCGGGCGTCGGCCAGGGCGCCGCTGCTCAGGGGACGGCCCCGCCGGACGAGGTCGTTCTCGATCAGCCGGCTCAGCACCAGGATCTCCAATTCGTCGCCGGCCAGCTTGGTCGACACGGTGAACTGACCGGCCCCGGTGACCGGCGACGGGAGACTCACGCCCAACAGCTCGAGTGAGCACTGGGCATAGGCGCTGCCGGCGATGGCCGAGAGCTGGGAGTCGAGTTGGCTGCGGGAGACGGTGGACCCGTCCACGGTGGCGGCCGGCGGGACCAGGTCGCACGCGGCGCCGGCGACCGACAGCGCCGCCAGGGCGGCGAGAACCGGGAGGCGCCTCACAGGGGCGGCACTCTATCGGCGACCGGCCTCGTCCACTTCTCGGCCGGGAAAAGCGATGGTGGCGAATTCACAGGGAGGTACGTGTCGGCACCTCCTCTCGGTGCGAGGAGTGCCCTTGGTGCGAGGAGGGGACCAGGGACCTCAGCAGCTCGGCCAGCGCCTCGGGGAC
>JASHZK010000415.1 GCA_030042575.1 Acidimicrobiales bacterium | reverse complement strand
CACGCCACCAACAACTTCCCCGAATTCACCGGCCGGCTGTGCCCGGCGCCCTGCGAGGGGGCATGCGTGCTCGGCATCAACGCCGATCCCGTCACCATCGAGCGCATCGAGTACGAGATCGCCGAGCGGTCCTGGGCCGAAGGATGGGTGGGGCCCCAGCTTCCCGCCGCCTCTACCGACAAGGCCGTGGCGGTGGTGGGTTCGGGCCCGGCCGGCTTGGCCTGCGCCCAACAGCTCGCCCGCTGCGGGCACCGGGTGGTCGTCTTCGAGCGGGCCGAGCGCCCCGGGGGACTGCTGCGCTACGGCATCCCCGAATTCAAGATGGAGAAGGCCGTGCTCGACCGCCGCCTGGCCCAGTTGCGGGCCGAAGGGGTGGAGTTCCGCTGCGCCACGGCCGTGGGCGTCCAGGGCGAAGAGGCCACCGGCGAGCCGGGGGGTGCCCGGGGGCTGGGGACGGCCTCGGCGCCCGACGTGCAGGTGGTGCCGGCCGAGACCCTGGTGGCCACATTCGACGCCGTGGTCGTGGCGGGAGGAGCCACGTTGCCCCGCGATCTCCCCATCGAAGGACGGCATCTGCGTGGCGTGCACTTCGCCATGGAGTACTTGAAGCCCTCCAACCTGGTGCGCCAGGGGGCGTTGGCGGAGAGCCCCATCACCGCCGCCGGCAGGGACGTGGTCATCATCGGCGGCGGCGACACGGGGGCCGACTGCCTGGGCACCGCCCATCGTCAAGGGGCGCGCTCGGTCACCCAGCTCGAGATCCTGCCCCGCCCTCCCGACGGGCGGGCGGTGGAAAACCCCTGGCCGACGTGGCCGGTCGTCTTCCGCACTTCCTCGGCCCATGAAGAGGGGTGCGAGCGCCTGTACTCGGTGACGACCGCTGCCTTCGTGGACGACGGCAGCGGGACGGTGGCGGCCATGCGCGGTCACCAGGTGCGCAGCGAGACCGTCGAGGGCAGGCCCGCCTTCGTGAGGGTGGAGGAGAGCGAGTTCGAGTTGCCCTGTCAGCTGGTGCTGTTGGCCATGGGCTTCCTGGGCGCCGAGCGGCACGGGGTGGTGGCAGAGCTCGGACTGGAGCTCGACATCCGGGGCTCGGTGGCGGCCGACGGCTCGTGGCAGACCAGTCGGCCCGGCGTGTTCGTGTGCGGGGACATGACCCGGGGCCAAAGCCTCATCGTGTGGGCCATCGCCGAGGGTCGCTCGTGCGCCGCCTCTGTCGACCGTTTTCTCATGGGCCAATCGTCGTTACCGACTCCGCTCGTGCCCGGGCAGCTCGCTTTGCGCTGAAGGCGGGCTCGTCGGCACCGGCACGATCCCTCGCCCAAGTCGCTGAGGTGGGTGCCGTGGCTAGCGTGGGGGCCGCTGCGCCACCCATCGACACAAGGAGGCAGCCATGAAGGGCTTCAAGCGGTTCCTGATGCAGGGCAATCTCATCGTGATCGCCGTGGGCTTGGTGGTGGCCACCGGTTTCAGCACCTTGATCGAGGCCTTCACCGGCAACATCGTCACGCCCCTGGTCAACGCGGCCGCCGGCGGTGGCGCCAGGGGCAAGGGCCTGGGTTGGACGGTCAACGGCCAACGTATCCAGCTGGGGGTGTTCATCTCAGCCATCGTCTACTTCCTCATATTCATGGCCGCCATCTACTTCGTCCTCGTCGTGCCCTACCGCTCCTACATGCACAGGCGTGGCCAAAGCGTCTTCGGGGAACCGGCGCCGACCACGACCTGCCCCCACTGTCTGTCGAGCGACCTGCCCCTGGGTGCCACCCGCTGCAAATATTGCACCAGCGAACTCTCCCCGGCCGCCTGACGGCCGCAGAGCAACCGGCTTGACATTGTGATTCGCGGGAAGGCTGTAATTCCTTTCAGAATCAGTACACCCTCGTAGAAACTGCTTGCACGCGTCAGCCTGCACCGTGTAGTCCGAGTCTGCGTAGAACTCACGGCGGGTGAGGGGGTGATCGGCGCCAGTTCCTTGTTCGTCACCTTGACCCGGTCAGGTAGTAACGCTCGTCGAGATCAGCACGAAATCTTCAGGCACTTTGCTGGCGTTGCGATGCGCTCGACGATGGCCCTTTAACCGACGAGCGGATGACCCTGAGGTGGTGGTCCTGAAGTATCGGCCATGACTGTCAGCCTGAGTCCCCGATCGAGGCGACAGTGACGCTTGTGGGACGGCGCGCTGGGAGAAGAAAGGCGTCGATGGTGACTGCTGCCAGCACAACGAGACCGACTTCCAACGGCACCCGATAACGGGTGTCGCCGAAAAAGGCCATGGAAACAATCAGGACCTCGACAAACAGGCCGATGAAGGGAACGACCGTCGTCCGCCTGCGCCTGAGGACGGACACACCGATCACCGAGGCGACAGCCAGGACGTAATACATCATGAGACCCATGAATGCCGGTCCCGCTTGGCGATGTAGCTTCACTTCGTCCAGGGTGATCTCCTGAACAGGACGATAGAGGCCGAACACGCGGCCCACTCTGGCAAGGAGAACGACGGGGAGCCGGCTCTCATGATGGGAAACGAACTTTTCGGCTGCCTGCCGGTACTGAAGATCTTGTTGTGACTCGTCTCCATGGACCTTGACCTCATCGTCGCAGGTGCCAGTCACCGAGCCGAGGAGCGTTCCGTAATAGGTTTGGTGACAGTTCGCCCCAGCAAGCGTGAGTCCCATCTCGGTGGAGAGGAGCTCCGGTCTCTGGAACCGGGTGAGATTGAAGCTGATCCACGGGGTGACAGTCACGATGGCTACAAGCGCCCCCAGTCCTAACAGGGCCATCCGGCGCATGCCGGGTATCTTCGGGATCAGGAGGACCAGCGGCACCAACAGCACTAGGACCAGCAGCGATTGTTCCGCCCGATCCAGAGCGGCCAGGGCGCACAGAAAGCCAAGCCATCCAACACGCGGCGCACTCGGGCGTTCCCATAAACGGTACGAAGCCACCATAACGGCAGCGATCAGCAGGAGCAGCAGGGTCTCTGAATACCCCTCGGCGTAGTTGAGCCAGTAGTTCGGATAGATAGCGGCGATTACTGCTGCCACCAGCCCGGCTCGCCGGCCAGCCACCTTGCGAGCAGCTAATCCGGTCACAAATACAGCACCCGCACCGATTACGCATGCCAACACGAGCTGCGACAGGTAGCTCCTCAGGCCCGCCAGTGTCGCCAGAGCCAGCACGATGGTCCACAGCGGTGGGTGAGCGGCTGACTGAGATACCTGACCGTGCCGAAAATAGTAGTCAAAGGGTTGGATGAACCACCCTTTGCCTTCGACGATCAGCTTGGCTTGATAGTGATAGTAAAAGGCGTCGTTGAACGGTACTTTTCCGTGCGGGTTCGAAACGAAGACGTACACAAGGCTGATTCCTAGCCCGACCACGGAAATCAAGAGGAGCCACAGCCAGTCCCGGGCGGAAGTGCTGGGCCTAGTGGGATCCAAAGAGCCTACAGTCGGGGATGAACCGGGCCGTCGGCCGTGATGCCGCCCTCAGGGGGGGCATCAGATCCCCGTATCTATGCAGGAGCATCGGTACCGCCCCCACCGCCAGCTACCACCGCCCAAGTATGACATTGGCGCCTGTCCTGGCATCCGGGCACATGCGCCTGCCACTGCTCGGCTCTGGCGGTCCTCGAACAGAGGCATCATCACCGAGAAGAGCTCAGCAAGACGATGGTCGTCGACCTCCACGCTGCCAGACTAGAACGCGAGCGTTGTACTTTCGTGGA
>JASHZK010000414.1 GCA_030042575.1 Acidimicrobiales bacterium | reverse complement strand
TCCCGGAAGAGAACCGGACGTCGAGGGGCTGTGGGCCCTGGTGTTCACGTCGGGGACCTCCGCCGCGCCCAAGGCCGTGCGCTGCACCCAACGGCGCCTTCTCACCACCGGCAACCGCATGACCATGCTCCTCGATATCGGTCCTGAGGACGTGGGGTACCTGTCGATGCCGTTGTTCCACTCCAACTCGCTCATGGTCGGCCTCGCTCCCGCCCTGGTCGCCGGCGCCTCGGTGGGCCTGGCCCGCCGGTTCAGCGCCTCGCGCTTCGTCGAGGACGTACGCCGCTACGGCGCCACCTGGTTCAACTACACCGGTAAGCCGCTTGCCTACCTCCTGGCCACCCCGGAGAAACCCGACGACGCCGACAACACGTTGCGCATCGCCTACGGCAACGAAGGATCTCCCGCGGTGGTGGAGGAGGTGGCTCGGCGTTTCGGAGTGGCCGTGGTCGACGTCTTCGGCTCGACCGAGGGGGCCATCGCCCTGGAGCGCTCGCTGGAGATGCCGCGGGGCTCGCTGGGCAAGCTGCGCCCGGGTGTCGCCATCGTCGATCCCGAAGGAGACGACGTGCCTCGGGCCCGCTTCGATGGCGACGGTCGTCTGGTCAACGCCGAGGAGTGCGTGGGGGAGTTCGTCAACACCCAGGGCATGGGACCCTTCGAGGGTTACTACCGAAACGATGAAGCCATGGCCCGCACCACCCGCCGGGGGTGGTACTGGAGCGGCGACCTCGGCTACATGGACGAGGACGGCTGGGTCTACTTCGCGGGGCGGACATCGGACTGGCTGCGGGTCGACGGAGAGAACTTCCCGGCCGGTCCCGTCGAGGCCGTGCTGTCCCGCCATCCCGACCTGCAGCTGGTGTCGGTCTACGGCGTTCCCGACACCGACTCGGGTGACCAAGTCATGGCCGCCGTGGTCATGGGCCAAGGCCGGTGTTTCGATCCGGCCGCTTTCGCCGCCTGGACCGATTCCCAAGCCGATCTGAGTCCCAAGTGGCGACCCCGCTACGTACGGCTCTGCGCGGCCCTGCCCGCCACCGCCACCAACAAGGTGCTCACCAGAACCCTTCAGCACCAGAAGTTCCGCTCGGACCGCACCGGTGGTGACCGGGTCTTCGTGCGCGGCCGCCGAGATCCTTCGTACCGCCCCTTCGACGCGCCGGCCGAGGACGAGCTCCGTCGCGCCTTCTTCCGGGCCGGCCGCCAAGCGGCCTGGGACCTCTAGGACGAGGCGCCCGGCTCGACATGGATCTGTCACTCAACGAGGACGAGCGTCGTTTCGCCCTGGAGGTGCGGAGCTGGTTGGAGGCCAACGTGGAGCCCGCTCCGGAGAGTCAGGACCCAGCCGAGCAGGTGGCATGGGGCCGCGCCTGGCAGCGCAAGCTGGCCGAGGCCGGCTGGGTGGGCATCGACTGGCCGGTGGCCTACGGCGGCCGAGGCGCCTCGCCCCTGCAGGTGGCCATCTTCAACGCCGAGTACGCCCGCAGCGGCGCGCCCCAATTGGTCAATCGAGTGGGGATCAACCTGGCCGGTCCCACCCTGCTGGCGCACGGCACCCCCGAGCAGTGCCGCCGATGGTTACCGCGCATCGCCGACACCGAGGACATCTGGTGCCAGCTGTTCTCCGAGCCCGGCGCCGGATCCGATCTGGCCGGACTGCGCACAGGGGCCCAGCGTGTCGAGGGTGGTTGGCACGTGAACGGTCAGAAGGTGTGGACCTCCTACGCGCAGTTCGCCCGTTACGGACTGTGCCTGGCCCGCAGCGACCCGGACTCGACGGGCAGCCGGGGCCTGTCGCTCCTGGTGGTTCCCATGGACTCGCCCGGGATCACCATCCGGCCGCTCGTGCAGATGACGGGCGAAGCCGAGTTCAACGAGGTCTTTCTCGATACCGTCTTCGTTCCCGACGGGCACCTGGTGGGCGAAGCCGGCCAGGGATGGGCAGTGGCCTCGACCACCCTGGCCCACGAGCGGGGCACCAATTTCCCCTTCAAGGAGGAGGTCGTCCACGAGGGATACCTGTCGCGTCTGTTCGCCGAGGCCGCCCGGCGGGGGATGCTCGACGAGCCGGATGTCGCCGACGGGCTGGTCGACGCCTATGTGGCCCTGCTGGTGCTGCGCACCCACAACTGGCGAACGTTGTCGAAGCTGGCCCGGGGAGGCCACCCCGGGCCCGAGTCGAGCTGGGTGAAGCTCACCTGGTCGGACATGACCCAGCGGCTGTCAGAGACGGCACTCGAGGTGCTCGGACCCGGGGCACCGCTTTGGGGGACCTGGGCCCGTCAGTGGTTGTGGAGCAAGTCGGCCAGCGTCGCCGGTGGCACCTCGGAGATCCAGCGGACCATCATCGGGGAGCGCATCTTGGGGCTGCCGCGCCAACAGAGCCACCAGAGGAGGTAGCAGGAACGTGCCCGTCCACTACGAGCTCGGTGACGACCATGTGGTGTGGATCACCATCGATCGGCCTGAGGCCATGAACAGTCTCGACATGGACCACTTCGCCCAGCTCCGGCGAGCCTGGGACCGCTTCGGCGAAGAGGAGGAGACCTGGGTGGCCATCGTCACCGGGGTGGGAAACGCCTTTTGCACGGGGGCCGACCTCAAGACCTACATCCCGGAGATCACCAGGCTCCAGAAGGAGATCTCGACCCGCCAGGTGGAGGAGATCGACGGCTACCGCCTGGACGACGCCGTCAAGTCGGTACTGCGGGGGGTGAAGCTCTACAAGCCCATCGTGGCGGCGGTGAACGGCGCCTGTGTGGCCGGCGGCATGGAGATGCTCGGGGG
>JASHZK010000413.1 GCA_030042575.1 Acidimicrobiales bacterium | reverse complement strand
CACGGTGGAGGTATTCGATGCTCAAGATGCTGCCCCCAGGTCGGCGTGAGGCCGATCTCCCGCATCCGGAGGGCACCGGCGGCCTCGAAGCTGGCTTCACCTTGATCGAGCTCATGGTGGTGCTGTTGATCATGGGCATCCTGCTGGCCATCGCCATCCCGACCTTCCTCGGGGTCTCGGGCGGGGCCCGCGACCGGGCGGCGCAGTCGAACGCCAGCACCGCCCTCACCGAGCTGATCGCCTATTACCAGAACAGCCAGACCTATGTGTCGTCAGCAGGGTTGAACACCACCATGGAGACGAACGAGCCGTCGTTCACCTGGGTGCCTGCGACCACGGCTTGCACCGCCGCCAACGACACCAAGTGCATAAGCGTCGGCTCCTACGATGTCGCCTCCTCGGGCGACGGCCAGGCCGTGATCCTGGCAGTTCTGTCGGGCAACGGCGACGACTGTTGGTTCATTGCCAACCTCCAACAGAGCGGGCTGACCACGATTGGTGGCGACAGCAATGCATTCTTAGGGAGCGCCACCGAAGGTACAGCTGGGTTCGAGGGGAATGGAGGGGACACCACCGGCTCCGCTGCCATCTCCTCCGCCGGTACCTACTACGCAATGTTCCCGAGTGACATCAGCTCCGGCACCAGTTATTGCTCGGCCAGTGAGGCCGAGGCCCGGGTCCAAGGTTGGGCCTGGTACTCGAGCTTCTCGGCGGCCCAGAACAACCCCATATGAGGTGTTCGAAAATCGACGTGTGGACCAGGAGCAGCGCCGATAGGCGCAACGCGGGCTGAACAGCCGCGGTCGCCCGATGGCGGCCGTAGCGGACCCACACCACCCCTGGCGGCATCGTCGGCCTGCGCTCCGACGTCTGTACGATTCGGAGGTGCCCGCTGAGAAGGTTCGGCTCCGGATCGGAAACCTGGCGAAAGCCGTGCTGGTCAGTGGTCAGGCCTATCAGGACCCCAAGGACGCCCTGAACGAATTCGTCTCGAATGCGGCCGACGAGTACGTCCAGGCGGAACGTCGTGGCGAGCGGATCCGGGTGATGCTGAGGAGGAAAGGCAGGTATCCCGTCATCGCGGTCGACGACACTGGACGTGGAATGTCTCCTGACCGCCTCAGGGCCGTGGCCAGGAGTCTCTTCGAGTCGTCCAAGGTGGGCGACACGCGGACCCTCGGGGAGAAGGCGATCGGGATGCTCGCCTTCCAACAACTGGGGGGGCGCTGCGACGTTGTCTCGAGAGCCGAGGGGAGCTCGGAGACTTGGCTCCTGCGCCTCGAGCGTGGAAGAGCAACGGCAGGTCTCGAACGCGAGCGGCGCCGCGTTCGTCAAATACCTGGGACCACGGTCTATCTGTCGGATCTGGATCCGGACGTGCTGCGGGTGCTCACCCAACGGAAGGTCGTGGACTACCTGCGCGCCCGGCGGGGCCCGGCCCTCGCTCGTGGCGATTACGAAATCGAAGTGATCGAAGGTCGATCTTCGGAACTGGTGCTTCCCGAAAAACCAGAGGGGGTGCGCCTGGCGATACCGCCCCGCCACACGCTGTGGGGACGCATCGAGTTCGCTCTGTATGTTGCGCCTGACGACGGTCGTCGTCGGCGGGTTGCTGTCGTAGGACGAGCGGGCACGACGGTGGTAGACGATCTCTGCGAGCTCGACGAGTTCGCCGGGAACCCGTGGGACAGCAACCAGGTTTCGGGCCAGGTCGTGTTCGAGGCCCTGCAACAGACCGCCGGCCGACGGGCCATACTCCGGGACCGAGAGGCTTTCCCCCTCTTCGTCGACGCCGTGAAGGCAGTCGAAAGCGCCGTGGCCCAGACGGTCGAGCGTGTTGCCAGGGAGGTCGATGCCCAGACGGCGGACCGACTCTCCGACGTCATCCGGAGGATATTCGGCAAGGTGCTGAAGGAGCTCGCCGACCTGGACAATCCGATGCGATCACCGAACGGCTACGAACCAGGCGAAGGAGGGTTGCTCGAAACGGAACGGCCTGAGGCTTCGGGTGAGAACGGACGTGGAGCCGGGCCCGAGCAGCCTCCTGATCTCACCGAGCTGTTGCCGCCTCCGGCTGATCCGGTGGGCTCCCAACCTGACCCCGAGTCTGCCCAGCCGGAAAGGCCGGGCTCGAGCCGATTGCCGTCGGTCGCTCCTGATCCCAGCCCCGCAGAGGCCAGGAGCCGCTTCGATTCTGAGCTCGGTATCGTCTTCTTCAACGATGTCCACGGCGATTACTTGATGGTCAAGGACTCCGAGACGATGCTTCTAGATTACCTGGCGACATTGGTGGCCAAGGAGTACGTCGTCTACAACAACCCACGGGCATCGGCAGACGAACTCGGTGAGGAGCTGGTACGCATGCTCGTCAGGGTGCGGAGGCACCTCCCAAGGCGAGCGTGACCGGCGTCAGGGTCGACCACTCTGATCGTTCTCGTGGAGCCGGATCCATGCGGACTCTCGCAGCATGTTCGCTCGGCGGCGTCGGACACCTCAACCCACTGTTGCCGTTTCTCGCCGCGTCGACGGAGCGAGGGGCCGACAGCTCTCTGGGCGGTCAGAGAGTTCCTGTCGGGTGTTCCAACGGCCGATGGATGGCGTGACCGCGAACGGCCTTCCACAGCGACAGGGTCGCCTCGCTCGCCGCCCTCCGGCAGAAGGACCAATCCAGGCCCACGGCCGCACGGGGGCACATGTGATCACATATGCGACACTTCTGGTATGAGCACGTCAATATCCGTCCGCGAGCTGAGAAACACGGTCAGCGAGGTGCTTCGTCGGGTCGAAGGAGGGGAACGGCTGACCGTGACGGTCGACCGGCGCCCGGTAGCTGAAATCGTGCCGCTCCGCCGCCATCGGATTGTGTCGGTGGCGGAGGCGCTCGCCATAGCCGCCCGCCACCCGGCTGACCGCGGCCTCCTCGAGGATGTACGGGGCCTCGTGGCTGACACGACCGACGATCTATGAAGGCCTTGCTCGATACCTCGTTCTTCATGGCCACGGAGTCAGGGCGAGCTCTCGGCGACCTGGCGAAGATCACCGAGACGGAGGTGTCGGTGGTGACGCTGGCCGAACTGACTGCTGGCGTACTCCTGGCCGATGATGACGACCGGCCGGCACGGGTAGCAACGCTTTCGGCCGTGGAGTCGACGTGGGATCCGTTGCCGATTGATGCCGAAGTCGCGCGTCAGTTCGCCCGGATCGTCGCCGCCTTGCGTACCGGCGGGCACCGGGTCCCGATCCTCGACGCCCTCGTGGCTGCCACCGCGATCGTCGAGCACATCCCGGTCGTCACCCAGGACAACGACTATGAGGGGATCCCCGGCTTGGCGATGATCCGCGTCCGATCAACGCTTGCGCGCCTTGACCAAGCTCAAGGCGAGTTTCACGACTACGGCGGTTGAGTTATCCGACCGGGAGTCAGCACGGGTTGACTTGCCTCACCGACCGACTCTGGGGGAACTCTCCTCGCATGCTTCTCGACACGCTGGAGCGTGCCACTTGGGGTGCTTCTTCCAACACGCCTGGTGTTTCGTACATATTGACGATGCACCGCAGGGTAGTGCAGGAGTAAGACCTCGCGTCTGGCGAGAGTGCAGGCGGTTTCCTCGCCAGTCATCGATCGACTGTTCGGAACTGAGAGGGCTTTGGTATGAGGCGACTCGGGAGTACTGCAGTATTTATGGGGCTCGTGCTCGTCGGGACATCAGGAATCTGGTTTGTTCCGCCAGCATGGGCCAAAGGTCACAAGCTGACCTTTACTCATTCCGGACACTTCGTTGTTCCCACAGGCGTGAGGTCCCTGTCGGTGACCGTTATCGGCGGCGGATCCGCTGCGGACGCTGT
>JASHZK010000412.1 GCA_030042575.1 Acidimicrobiales bacterium | reverse complement strand
CCCTCCCGGCTGCACCACGGCGCGTTCTACGTGCTGCCCCAGAGCCCGCAGATCGCCAAGCAGCTGCTCATGGTGGCCGGCATGGACCGTTACTTCCAGATCGCCAAGTGCATGCGCGACGAGGATCCCCGGGCCGACCGCCAGTTCGAGTTCACCCAGCTCGATGTGGAGATGTCCTTCGTGACCCAGACCGACGTACAGCAGGCGGTCACCGAGGCGGTGGCGGACGCCGCCGAGGCGGCCGTGGGTGAGCGGCCCGGTGCGGTGCCGCGCCTCGGCTGGCAGGAGTCGATGGAACGCTTCGGCACCGACAAGCCCGACCTGCGCTTCGCCATGGAGATCTCCGACCTGACGGCGGCCATGGCCGGCACCGAGGTCCGCGCCCTGCAGGCGCCTTCGGTGCGCGCCATCGTGGTGGCCGGAGGTGCCGCCCTGGGACGCGGGCGGCTCGATGCCCTGGTGGAACGGGCCAGGGTGCTCGGTGCCCGCGGGTTGGCCTGGTTCAAGGTGGCCGACGTCTCGTCACTGGAGTCACCGTTGGCCAAGTTCCTGGACCCGGCCAGGCAGCGAGAGCTGCTGGCGGCGACGGGGGCCGGCCCCGGCGACCTGGTGCTGGTGGTGGCCGACGAGTGGCGCCGGTGCTGCGAGGTGCTGGGTCAGCTCCGATTGGAGTTGGGCCGGCCACCTCTCGACCGAGGAGAGCGGTGCCTGTGCTGGGTCACCGAGTTCCCCATGTTCGACGGTGTCGACGCCGCCGGGCGCCTCCAGGCCGCCCACCATCCGTTCACCATGCCCCATCCCGACGACCTGGAGCTGCTGTCGTCGGATCCCCTCAAGGTGCGGTCCCAGGCCTACGACCTCGTCCTCAACGGCGTGGAGCTGGGCTCCGGCTCGATCCGTATCCATGAAGAGGAGATCCAACGCCAGGTCTTCGACGCTCTCGGGATGACGCCCGAGCAGGCCGAGGCGCGCTTCGGCTTCCTTCTCGGGGCCTTCCGATACGGGGCGCCGCCGCACGGGGGTTTCGCCGTGGGCATCGACCGCCTGGTGTCCGTGCTGGCCGGCGAGGAGAGCATCCGGGAGGTCATCGCCTTTCCCAAGACCCAGTCGGGCACCGACCCCATGACCGACGCGCCCAAGGCGCTGGGTCAGGCAGAGCTCGCCGCCCTGGGGCTGCCGCCGTCGGCTCCCGCCGGCTAGAGGGCCACGGGCTGTGCCCTCGGGCGGCGATCCCCGGCGGGGCAGGAAGACGGCTGCCGGCGACGGCGCGCCCGACATGTTCTCCGCTGCCGCCGACCGGCAGCTGGCCGGGCGGGCGCCGCTGGCTGCCCGCTTGCGGCCCCGGACGCTCGACGAGGTGGTGGGCCAGCGCCATCTGGTCGCCCCCGGCGCGCCGCTGCGGGTGCTGGTGGAGGAGGATCGCCTGACCTCGGCCGTGCTGTGGGGACCGCCCGGCTCCGGCAAGACCACTCTGGCCCTGGTGGTGGCGGCGACCACGGCCAAGGTCTTCGTGCCCCTGTCGGCCACGAACGCCGGGGTGGCAGACGTGCGGGCCGTGCTCGCCCAGGCCCGTCAGCGCCTCGGGGAGCAGGGCCAGGGCACCATCCTGTTCATCGACGAGGTGCACCGTTTCAACCGGGCCCAGCAGGACGCCCTGCTGCCGGCGGTGGAGGACGGCCTGGTGGTCTTCGTCGGGGCCACGACCGAGAACCCCTTCTTCTCGGTGAACGCGCCCCTGCTCAGCCGTTCCACCCTGTGGCGCCTCGCACCGCTGTCCGACGAGGAGGTGGACGAGGTGGTGGGGCGGGCACTGGCCGGCGGGGGGGCCGAGATGGCCGACGAGGCGCGCCGGCGCCTGGTGGCGGTGGCCGAGGGCGACGCCCGAGCCGCCTTGGGCACGCTCGAGATCGCCCTGGCCCTGGCGGCAGGGGAGGAGGTGGAGCTCGGCCACGTGGAAGGGGCGCGGGCCGGCCGCCTGGTGCACCAGGGCGACGACGCCCACTACGACCAGGTGAGCGCCCTCATCAAATCGGTGCGCGGTTCGGACCCCGACGCCGGGCTCTACTGGTTGGCCCGGATGTTGGCCGCCGGCGAGGACCCGCGCTTCGTCGCCCGTCGCCTCGTGATCCTGGCCTCGGAGGACGTGGGGCTGGCCGACCCCATGGCCCTGGTGGTGGCCGACGCCGCCGCCCGGGCGGTGGAATTCGTCGGGATGCCCGAGGCTCAGCTCAACCTGGCTCAGGCAGTCGTGTACCTGGCCGCCGCGCCCAAGTCGAACCGGGTGACCGTGGCGCTCGGAAGGGCCAATGAGGACGTCGAGCGGGTCGGGCGGGCCGAGGTGCCGCTGCACCTGCGCGACGGCAGCTACCCCGGGGCGGCCCGCCTCGGTCACGGCCAGGGCTACCGCTACCCCCACGACGACCGGCGCGGCTTCGTCGAGCAGGGTTACCGGCCGCCGGAGGTGACCGGGCACCGCTACTACGAGCCCAGCGGGCACGGCGCCGAAGCGGAGCTGGCCGAGCGCCTTCGCCGAAGGCGGGACCCCAGCTCTTAGGATGGTGCGGCCATGTCCGCCGACACCGTCGCCGCTGTGGCAGCCGGCCTGGCGGCCTTCTGTGCCCTGGTGGCACTGGCGGTAGCGGGCCTTCTGGCCAGCCGGATCCGTGAGCTGCGCCGGTTGGCCGAGCAGCTGCGGGCCGAGGCCGTGCCCCTGGTCCACCAGGCCAGGGTGGTGGTGGACCAGGCCGCCACCGAGATGGAGCGGGTGGGCGACGTGCTCGGCTCGGCCGAGGCGGTCACCGCCACCGTCGACTCGGCTTCGCGGCTGGCCTACCGGGCCTTCTCCAACCCGGTGGTGGGTGTGGTGTCCTTCCTCTCGGGGCTCACCGGCGGGTTGCG
>JASHZK010000411.1 GCA_030042575.1 Acidimicrobiales bacterium | reverse complement strand
GGCCGGATCCAGAGCCATCGGCACCGGGAACACCACCACCCGGCGCAAGGGGGCGGTGGCCACCCGCCAGGCGGTCAGCCCCAACGGGTCGGTGCACCACAGCTCGACCGGACCGAGCGACCACAGACCCCGCGAGCCGGTGGCAACGGGGACCGAGAGCCGCCAGCTCTCGGCCGGGACCAGGCCCGGCACCGGGTGCCAGGCTCCGCCTTCGATCCGAGAGCCGAGCCGATGACGCAGCCGGCGCCGCCAGTCGGGCGCCGCCTCGAATGCGCCGCTGCCGCCAGGAGCCGCGAGCGGTCCAGCACCGGTCAATCCGGGATGAGACACCGTCCAGCGCTCGCCGCCGGCGACCCACAAGCCCGGCACCGTGTGTCGGGAACGGTTCGTGCCCACGAGCGTCACGGTGGAATCGTCGCCGACGAACAGCTCGCCGCTGGCCCGGTCGACGTCGAGATGCACGGCCCCGCGCGCCTGGTGAACCTGCCAGCAAAGCGTCAGGGCGGCCACGGCCAGGAGCGAGATGGCGGCCACGGCCAGGAGCACGAATTCCTCGACACCCAAGGCGGCCCCCAAGAGCGCCAGGAGCCCGGCCAGGGGGACCAACAGCAGTCCGCGCCGGCGCAGCACCGCGCCGCCTAAACGACGCTCCCCACCACCGGCACGGGGAGCCGGCCGAGGATGTCGGCCACGACCATCGCTGCACTCACCGCCGCCACCGGGTGGACGACGATCCGGTGGGCCAGCGCCGGCTCGGCCACCGCTTTGACGTCGTCGGGGATGGCATAGCCGCGCCCGACCGACACGGCCAGCGCCGCCGCCGCCTTGCGCACGGCCAGGGCGGCGCGGGGAGAGGCGCCCACGGCCAGATCGGCGTGGCCCCGGGTGGCGGCAACCAGGTCGAGGATGTAACTGCGCACGGCCGGGGCGAAGTACACCTCCTGCACCTGCGCGGCGAAAGAGGCCACGAACCCGGGAGCGGCCACGACGGGAATCTGCTCGGGAAGCGGACGACCGGGCGCCTGATCCAACAATTCGTCCTCGAGCTGGCGATCGGGGTAGCCGATGTCCACCCGGAGCAGGAAGCGGTCGAGCTGGCTGTGAGGCAGGGGGAAGGTGCCGGCCGCGTCGTACGGGTTCTGGGTGGCCGCCACCATGAAGGGACGGGGAAGGAGGTGGCTGGTGCCGTCCACGCTCACCTGGCGCTCCTCCATGGCTTCGAGCAGGGCCGACTGCGCCTTGGGCGATGCACGGTTGAGCTCGTCGGCCAGCAGCACGTTGGCGAACACCGGACCGGGCCGGAACGCCAGCTGCCTGGTCTCGCTGTCGACCACCACCGCACCGGTGATGTCGGCCGGGAGGAGGTCGGCGGTGAATTGGATCCGGCCGAATTCCAACCCCAGCGACCTGGCCAGGGCTCTGGCCAAGGTGGTCTTCCCCACCCCGGGGTAGTCCTCCACGAGCAGATGCCCCTCGGCCATGAGGCAACAAAGGGCCAGTCGCACGGTGGGCTCCCTGCCCACAAAGGCGCACCTGACGTTGGCCACCACCTCGTCGAAGACCTTGGTCAGCTCGGCGGAGCCCGCTTTCGGGTCGGACGACCGGGAACCGGACGCGGCGGCTGCTCCCCCATCGGCCATCTGCACCTCCACCAGCTTACGACCGGTGCCCGATCTGATGGATGGCCGGGAGCCGCACCAAGATGAGTCGGGCCGGGCGGCCCTGCTGGCGCCCCTGGGACAAAGGACGGCGATGAGCGACTGCGACGTGGTGGTGCTGGGCCTCGGGCCCGGCGGAGAGGACGCGGCGGGAAAGCTCGCCGAATCCGGCCTCGAGGTGGTGGCGGTGGACAGCGGGCTGGTGGGGGGCGAGTGCCCCTATTGGGGTTGCATCCCTTCGAAGACCATGATCCGGGCCGCCAATCTCCTGGCCGAGGCCCGCCGGGTGAACGCCATGGCCGGCTCGGCGTCGGTCACCCCCGACTGGTCGCCACTGGCCCGCCACATCCGGGAGGAGACCGACGATTGGAACGACCAGGTGGCCGTCGAGCGCCTGCAAGGGCGCGGGGCGCGTCTGGTTCGGGGTCACGGCCGGCTGCAGGGCCGCCGTGCCGTGGAGGTCGCGGGGGAGCTGCTGCGTGCACGGCGGGCCGTGCTCATCGACACCGGCACAGCGCCGTGGGTCCCTCCCGTGCCGGGCCTGGACGAGCTCTCCTACTGGACCAACCGCCAGGCCGTCGAAACCGACGTGCTCCCGCGCTCCTTGGTCGTGCTCGGCGGCGGGGCCATCGGGGTCGAGCTGGCTCAGGTCTTCTCCCGTTTCGGCGTGGAGCTGTCCGTGGTCGAGGTGGCCGAGCGCCTGCTCTCGATGGAAGAGCCCGAATCGAGCGACCTGCTGGCCAGGGTCTTGCGGGAAGAGGGCGTCGCCGTGCACTGCGGAGCCCAGATCACCCGACTCACCTCGGGTCCCGAGATCGGCATCGAGCTCGAAGACGGATCGAAGGTCCGGGGCGAGAAGCTGCTGGTGGCCGCCGGACGGCGACCCGACTTGGCGGCCATCGGCGCCGGCACCATCGGCGTCGACGAGAAGGGGAATTCCCTACCCACCGACGAGCACATGCGGGTGACCGACGGAGTGTGGGCCATCGGCGACGTGACGGGCCACGGGGCCTTCACCCACATGTCGCTGTACCAGGCTGCCATCGCCGTGGACGACATCCTGGGCCGGGACCGGCCCGGGGCCCGCTACCACGCCGTCCCCCGCGTCACCTTCACCGACCCCGAGATCGGCGCCGTGGGGATGAGCGAACGAGAAGCCCGTCGCCGCGGCTTGTCGGTACGCACCGGCTACACCTCGCTGGCCGAGTCGTCACGCGGGGCGATCCACAGGGTCGGCAACGCCGGCTTCGTCAAGCTGGTGGCCGACGATCGGCGCCGGGTGCTGGTGGGAGCCACCTCGGCTGGTCCGAGCGGCGGCGAGATGCTGGGCCTGCTCACGTTGGCCGTGCACGCCGAGGTGCCCCTCGAGCAACTCGAGGCCATGATCTACGCCTATCCCACCTTTCACCGGGCCATCCAAGCGGCGTTGGACGACCTCGCCAGGGGCGAGTAGGAGACCACTGGCTCCCACACCGAACCCCGGCGGAGGCGCCCGATCAGCAGTAGGGCGAGGCCAAGGTGAGGAGGAATCCCTCGTGGTCCTCCCACGTGGCGTCGACCACGAAGCCGGCGTCGAAGAGCTCACGGGCCACCTGCTCCCGGGTGAACTTGGCGCTGATCTCGGTCCGCAGCGTCTCGCCGGCGGCGAAGGCCACCTCCAGATCCAGGGCCCGGACGGCCACGACCTGGTCGACGCTCGAGCGCAACCCCATCTCCATGTGGGCGTTCTCGGCGTCCCAACGAACGACGTGGGTGAAGCGGTCGGGTTCGAAGTCGGCGTCCAGCTCGCGGTTGATCACCTGCAGCACGTTCCTGTTGAACTCGGCCGTGACCCCGGCGGCGTCGTCGTAGGCGGAGAGCAGCCGGTCGACGTCCTTGACCACATCGGTCCCCATGAGTAGCGAATCGTCGCTCCCCATGGTGCAGTCGAGGTCGAAGAGGAACCGGCTCCGCTCCAGGAGGTCCAAGTTGCCGATGGTGCTGCCCAAGAAGGCCACCAGACGCCGCCCGCCGCCCGGCATCCGGTCGATGTGACGGTGGAAGTCGCCCACCACGGCGTGCACCAGCAGGTCGGGGTACTCGCCGGCCAGGTCGCAGGCGGCCGCGGCCAATGTGGCCTCCGAGACGTCGAGGGGGACGTAGCGCCGTAACGTACCTTGGGCCTCGAAGGCGTCGAGCAGGACCCGGGTCTTGTCGCAGGTACCGGCGCCCAGCTCGATGAGGGTGTCGGCCCCCGAACGTTGGGCGATCTCCTTGGCGTGTGATTCGAGCAAGCGCCGTTCAGCTCGGGTCAGGTAGTACTCGGGCAGCCGGGTGATGTCGTCGAAGAGCTGCGACCCCCGGGCGTCGTAGAACCACACCGGCGAGAGCCACTTGGCCTCGGCCGCCAATCCCACCTCCACGTCGTGGCGCAGGGCGCGGCGCAGGTCGTCCCCGGTGATGTGGACGTCGAGGGTGGGGGCGCGACCTGAGGACACGGTCGGATCAGGCGTCGGCGGCCAGTCGGAGCCCCGAGAAGGCCCAACGGGAAACCGGTGGGAAGAAGTTGCGGTAGGTCGGTCGGACATGCCCGGCCGGGCTGACGCAGCAGCCCCCCCGCAGGACCAACTGGTTGACCATGAACTTGCCGTTGTACTCACCGACGGCGCCGGGGGCGGGGCGGAAGCCGGGATAGGGGCTGTAGGCGCTGGAGGTCCACTGCCACACCTGGCCCATGAAACCGCTGCCCACGGCGCGGGGATGGAGGACCGCCGCTTCGTCGCCCGGCTGGAGGAAACCGCTGCCCCTGCCCGCTCCGTCGCCGCCGGCGGCGGCGCAGACGACCTCCCACTCGGCCTCGGTGGGCAGCC
>JASHZK010000410.1 GCA_030042575.1 Acidimicrobiales bacterium | reverse complement strand
GGTGACGAGCATGTCGGCCAGGCGATGTTTCACGGCCTGGAACTGCCCGATGGGGCGGCCGAACTGCCGGCGGTCCTTGGCGTGCCCGGTGGCAGCCTCGAGGCACCAGCGGCCCCCGCCCGCACATTCGGCCGCCGCCATGGCGAGCGCCAGCTGCCGCACGATGGCGTGGCGCAATCCGGGCAACTGCTGCTGAGCGGAAACCACGGCGTCGCCCACGCGGAGCTCCGACACCCGGCGGGTCAGGTCCAGGCTGGGTAGCGCCGTCGCCTCGACACCGGCCGCGCCCACCGACAGGACCACCCACTGCCGGGCTTCCTCGGCGGCGACCTCCACCTCGGCCAGGCAGACGCGGGCCATGGTGGCCCCCAGCACGGGGCGCAGGACGCCGCTCACGACCAGATCGCCGCCAGCGGAACGGACCCCGCGCAGGGTGCCGGCGCCGTCCAGGGCCACAGCCGCCGGGAGCGACCCGTCGCTCAGGGCCGGCAGCAGCTCCTTGGCCGCCGGGTCGTCGAGGCCCCGGAGGGCCGCCATGGCCAGCATGGTGCCCGCCCAGGGGCCAGGGAGACAGGCAAAAGCGAGCTCCTCGGTCACCACCGCCAGTTCGAGCAGCCCGAAGCCCTGCCCGCCGTGCTCTTCGTCGACGTGGACCGCCAGCCATCCCTGGCCGGCCAGCTCGGCCCAGAAGGGGGGAACCGTCTCGAAATCGGCGTCGAGCGCGGCCCTGGCCAGCGCTCGCCCGCCTCGGGCCTCGACCCAGCGCCGCAATGCCCGCTGCAGCTCCTGGTGCTCCTCCTCGATCCCGATGGACATGGCGTTCCTCTGCGACAGACGGGTCCACCGCCAGCCGTCGATCGGCTCACTGACAGCGATGTCAGGATCCGCCAGGTTAGGCCCGGCTCTCGGCACGGGTCACGTTCGGCGCCCGCCCGGCCTCGGGCGCCTCCCAATTGGTCGGTGGCGTGCGGAAATAGTGTTGAGCACCATGACAGTGGGTGGCGACGAATCCGAGGGCGTCCTCCTGGAGGCGGGCGAGGAAGCCGTCCTCCCAGCCGAGGCTGTTCGAGCGGCACCGGAGGAGGAGGGCACCGCCCTACGCATCGACGACCTGGCTCGTCTGTCGGGGACCACCGTCGACACCGTCCGCTTCTACCAGCGCGAGGGGCTGCTCCCCCCCGCCACCCGTCGGGGCCGGAGCCGGCTCTACGGGCCGGCCCACCTCGAACGTCTCGAGCGCATCCGGGACCTGCAGGCCCGCCATTTCACGCTGAAGGGGATCCGGGCCCTGGCCGAAGAGGGCCGCTTGACCATGCTCGACCGGCTCTTCGGGGACGAGAAGCGGACCTTCACCCGCGACGAGCTGGTTGCCGAGTCCGGCCTCGAGCCCGACGAGGTCGAACAGCTGGAATCCGCCGGGTTGTTGCGTCACCCGGCCCTCGAAGGCGCCTTGAATTACGACGCCGAGGACCTGGCCGTGCTGAGCGCCCTGCGGTCCTCGATCGTCCGGGGCATGCCGGTCTCGGTGGCCGTCTTCCTGGTCCGCCTGTACGTCCGGCACATGGAGGCGCTGCGCAACGAGCTGTTCGACATCTTCAACGTCGACGGCTCCGGTCTCGGTCCGGCGCTGTCCGACGAAGACCTCGACGCCTTCCGCACGGTGGCAGCCAACGGCATAGACGGCTTTCTCGACGACTCCTCCGCGGTTCTCGAGTACCTGCACCGCCGCGGGGTGCGGCGCTTGGTCCTTCAGGCGGTGGGCCGGGCCGACGGGACCGAGACCTAGAAGATCCCGATCAGGTGATCGATCGACCAGGTCTGCCACCCGTGCAGACCGAGGACGACCACGGCAGCCAGGATCATCATCAGGTTCTGCCCCTGCTCGGCCCAGTCGTGGATCATGAGGCCGAAGTACAAGAGGTTGAGGGCGATGCTGGCGAAAGCAGCCACAGGGGTGAGGAACCCCAAGGTGAGCCCGAGCCCGAGCGACAACTCGGCCCCCAGTACCACGAAGGTCATGGTCCGGGGATGGGGTCGCACCACCTTGTCGAACCCCGAACGGACCACGGCCCAGCGGTGCTTGGCGGCAATGTCGCCGGCCCAGTTGATCCCTGCTTGACGCTTGATCCAGGCGACCAGATTCTTGTGGCGGAAACTCTCCAGCCACCACAGCCCCAACCCGATGCGCAGCACCGCCGCCCACACGGCGGCGGAAGCGAGCGAGGTATGGACGGACTGCACGTGCAGTGGCGGGAACGGAGCCGGACTAGGAGCGGTGGATGACGTTGAAACGAGTGGTGACGACGGGCGCACCCGTCTTGTCGTCCTTCCACACCGTCTCGGTGACCACAAAGGTCATCGTCTTGCCCTTGGACTCCTTGGTGTAGGCGTCGACGATCTTGCCCTCACCGACCAGGACGTCGCCCACGTACAGCGGCCGGTGGTAGACGAACTCCTGCTCCCCGTGGAGCACGAGCCCACCTTTGGCCATGAGCGGACCCAGCACTTCGCCCATGGGGTTCCCGGTCGGGACGTCGGCCGGCTGGATCTCGGGGAATTGTCCCCAATTGTTCATGACGAAGGCGAAGGTGGGTGGAGCGGGGATGGCCGGCAGTCCGGCGTCGGCAGCCGCCCGGGGATCCCGGTACACCGGGTTGTCGTCGACCACGGCCGTGGCGAAGTTGGTGACGGCGGAGCGCTCGACCACCACCTTCGACTTGCTCATCGGCTTGCCGATGATCTTCTCGAGGTCGTCGCTCATCTGATCCTCCGCTGCCTTGGCCGTCGTGGGCCGAATGCACGGCCCGCCGGGCGTCACCCTACAGAAGGAACCGGTGACAGAGCCAGCCCGTCCTTCGGTGCTCATGACACGGCCCGTTTCCGCCGGGGACGGGGACCACGTCCCGCGACACCGGCAGGGCCGATCCCGCACCACGTTCGTTCATCACGGCACAGGTCTTTCTGAGGCCCCGCACCACTACCGAGTCTCTCGCCTGGAAGCATAGGACGATGCCGACAGGAGACGACCGGACGGCGCGCCGTTCCAGGCGATCGAAGGTCGTCAGATGGCTGCGCCACGGCTTGGTCATCTTCGTCGTTCTGCTCGTCGTCGAGTTTTTCGCCATTCCCAAGCTCGTGGGGGCCAGCAAGCATCTCGACCTGCTGGCCAAGCTGAACATCGGATGGCTCATCGCCGGAGTGCTCCTGGAGGCCGGGGCGTTTCTGTGTTATGCGCTTCTCACCCGGACCCTGCTGCCGAACGGGGGACCGGGGCTGTCCAGGCTGATCCGCATCGTGTTCTCGACCACGGCCATCTCCCACGTGATCCCGGGCGGAGCCGTGGGGAGCGCCGGCCTCGGATATCGGCTCCTGACGGCCGAGGGAGTCGACGGAACCGATGCCGGCTTCGTCCTGGCCAGCGAGGCCGTTGGTTCAGCCATCGTCCTCAATGCCCTGTTGTGGCTGGCGCTCCTGGTGTCCATCCCCCTGGCAGGACTCCATCCCGTCTATGTGGCCGTGGCCCTCATCGGGGTGCTGGGGCTGTTCGCGGCCACGGCCGTCGTCTACACCTTCACCAGGGGGGAGGAGCGTTCGATACGGGTGGTGCGCGCCCTTGGGCGCCGCCTACCGCGTGTAGGCGGTGACCGGCTGGAGCGCGTCGTGCGCCAACTCGGCGACTCGGTAGTCGACCTCTGGCGCCATCGTCCCGTGTTCAGGCAGGCGGTTCTGTGGGCAGCACTCAACTGGTTGCTCGACGCCGCGTCGCTGTGGTCGTTTCTCGCCGCACTGGGAAGATTCGTCGACCCCTTCGAGCTTTTCGCCGCATACGGCATCGCCAACGTGCTGGCCGCCATCCCCATCACGCCC
>JASHZK010000409.1 GCA_030042575.1 Acidimicrobiales bacterium | reverse complement strand
CGAGCACGCTGACGGTCCCCGCCGGTGCCGGGGCGGCGTCAGTTGGCGCTTATTTGCACTCGGGCCAGGCGGCGCGAGCGGAGGATGCGGCGCCGCTCACGCTCGGAAGTGCCGCCCCAGACGCCGTGGTCGATGCGGTTGGCCAAGGCGTACTCAAGGCAGGGCGCCTTGGCCGGGCACTCGGTGCAGATGCGTTGGGCAACCTGGACGCCGATGCCGTCGTTGGGGAAGAAGATGGCCGGGTCCATGTCCCTGCATCGCCCGTGCTCCATCCACTCCGCCTCCATCGCCCCGGATCCTACCAGCGGGCCCCTTTCGCCAAACAGCCCGAGAAGCGTCTTCGTGGCAACTCACAGCTTCGTCACAGAAGCGCCCGTCGAATGGGCCGGTAGGATCAGCCCGTGGCCGACGAACTGCAAGAGCCCCAAGAGCCCCAGCCTCCGCGGGGGCACGTTCGCGTCGTGTACCTGGGGCCGGTGGCGCCGCACTGGGAGGTCCACGCCACATGGGGGGAGGCCGAGGTGATCGACCCCTTCCGCGACCGGACCCTGGCCCGGCTCACGCTCCTTCCACCGCACGACCCTCAGTTCCGCCGCAACCGTGAGCGGGTGGTGCGCGACGCCGAGCGCGAGCTGCTCGAGCTGGAGTGGGACCTCGGAGTTCCCGAGGAGGACGAGGAGCTGTCGGCCACCAGCTGAAGAAGCCTCAACCGTCGGCGGCCGGGGGCTCCTCGAAGCTGATCCGCTCCAGCCACAGCCCCGGGGCGTCGATCTCGGCCGGCGTGGGCAGCGTGGCCGCGCTGGCCCACAGGCGGGCCAGCCCCTCCTCGCCGGCACGCTCGAGCACCCCCGAGACGAAGGCGACGCCGCTGTCGACCTGGGCCGGGCCGAGGTCGAGACCGAAGAGCATCTCGGCCGCCCGGGCCGAGGAGTCGCGCGCCACCTGGCGCCGCCGCCAGGCCTCGGTCAACGCCCCCCGCCCTCCGAGCAGCCGGGCGGCGGTTCGGTCGAGAACGTGTTCGACGTAGCCCGACAGAGCGGTCGTGACGGCCATGAGCTGCTCGGAGGCCCGTTCCCGCTGCGGGCTGCTGGCCCGGGCCACCAGGGCCTCGGGGTTGCCGAACACCCGTTCCAACGAATCGGGATCGTTGAGGTCCAGCTGCTGCAGCTGCTGGGCCAGGCCGGCGGCGTCGACAGCCATCCCCCGCACCACTTCGCTCACCAACCCGGCGATGCGCCGGCGCACGTGCTCCCTTCCCAACACCGCCTGCACCGTGACGTCGCGCAGGCACACCCACAGCCGCACGTCGTCGGCCGGCACGCTCCAGTCCTCGGCGAAGCGCGCCAGGTTGGCCGGCACCATGAGCAGGCCTCCACCGGCGCGCCAGAGAGGGATCTCGTACTGGCCCAGAGCGTGCTGCGCCAGGTGCCCGATGGCCGAGCCCAGTTGCATGGCCGCCAGCATCGGGCCCATCGACCCCATGAACCGGGCCAGCACGTCCACCTCGGGGACCTCGCTCTCGTCGCCCGGCGTGGCGCTCCCCGTGGCCCCGGATCCGGCGGCCGCCCCGGCGCCCGCTTGGTCCGCCGTCACCGTCATGGCGTCGAGGACGAAGGCCCAGTCGTCCACCGTGCGCCGGGCCCACGCCGCCGGCCCCACGGCGTCGACCGACAGCGCGCCACCCCCCGAGCCGGGGGACAGCCCGGTCAGCTCGGCCACGTGCAGCTCGGCCACCCGCAACAGCTCCTCCAGGCGGATCCGCTCCACGGGGTCGACGTTGGCTTCGGGCTGACCGCTGCCCGCCACTCCCTGAGCCAGCTGGCGGGCCAGCTCCCGCCGCTCGCCGGTCCCGGTGCTGCCCATGAGCGACATGAGATCGCCGAGCAGGCGGGTCAAGAAGGAGTCGTCGCCGCCCCCCAGTCCGCCCGTCACGGATCGGCGCCTACCCGCACCGCCGCAATCTGGACGGCAGTGCCGTGCAAGATGGTGAGTTTCAATTCGGTTCCCGGCGGGGAGGCGTACAGGCGGGCCTGGAGGTCGGCCAGGGAGGACACCGAGTCGGAGTCGACGGCCTCGAGCACGTCCCCGGGCTGGAGACCGGCGGCGGCGGCCGGGCTGCCGGGGAGCACCGAGGTCACCTGAGCTCCTTCGCCGGCGTCGTTGTGGCACACCACCCCGAGCCAGCCCCGCACCACCTTGTGGTCCTTGGCCAGTTCGTCGGCCACCCCCACGGCCAGAGAGGCGGGGACGAAATAGCCGACGGTGTCGCTACCGCTCGAGCGTTCGGCGGCCAGCACACCGAGCACTCCGCCGTCGTCGTCGAGGAGCACGCTTCCCCAGGCCGAACGACCGAGCGGGACCTCGGCCTCGATGGCCTCGACCAACGCCGGTCCACCCTCGCTCGCCGGTGCACCCACCTGGGTGATCATGCTCATGGCCACCTCGGGCGCCGGCTTGGCCGCAGCTCCATGCCGGTTGCCGGTCGTCTTCGACCCCTGGGCGCAGCGGCAGGCGGCGATGGCGATCTGCTTGGTCCCGATGGGTTCGTCCACGAAGGAGCCGGGGGTGAGACGCCTGGGGACCACCACCACGGCGATACCCGACTGGCCGTCGACGCCCACCACTTGCCCCCGCAGCCTCCGGCCGTCGGCCGTCTGCACCGTGACCCGCTCTCCGCTGGTCACGGCGGCGGCGGCGGTGATGATCAAGTCGCCGGAGGGCAGGACCACGCCGGTGGCGCTCCTGCTGTCTCGATGTCGGGCCGGCAGGAGGGTGACGAGACTGGGGCTTATGGCGGAGATCACATTGGCCATGTCAGGCCCGATGGACACCAGGCTGGTGACCGTGGCGGTCGTCGGGGGGGCCGGTCCGTCGGTGGCCAGGTACAGGGCCCCGCCGGCGGCCAGGGCGGCGGACAACGCTCCGCCAACGGCAACCAGGCTCCGGCGATGCTGCGTCCTGCGTCGTCCTCCGTGGCGCCGGTGCGACCCGGTGGGCGCGGAGGGGGAGCTCGAGCCCGAACCGGTCTCGGAGGGATGGCGCCACAACCGTTTTTCGGGTGGTACCCAGCCGCGATCGGAGAACCGGCCTTCTGGCTCCCCGGGCCGCAGGTCGTCCGGGAAATCACCGAAGGTGAACGATCCGCCGCTGTCCATCGGCAATCGAGGTTAGCGGCGAGCCTGCGCCCAGGGAGGTCGGCCTACGATGGCGCCATGCAGGTGAAGCGGCATGGCTAGGGACCTCGCCATCGACCTGGGCACGGCCAACACCCTGGTTTATTCCAAGGGCAAAGGCATCGTGCTCAACGAACCCACCGTCATCGCTCTCAACAATCGCAGCCAGGACGTCTTGGCCATGGGCCAAGAAGCGTGGCAGATGATCGGCCGCACCCCCGGCTACATCGTGGCCGTCCGACCGCTTCGCCAAGGAGCCATCACCGACTTCGAGATCACCGAG
>JASHZK010000408.1 GCA_030042575.1 Acidimicrobiales bacterium | reverse complement strand
CGCCTGTTGCCGCCCGGGCAGTCCATCGTCGTCTACAAGAACAACTCCGACGGTAAGGGCAATTCCTACGGTTGCCACGAGAACTACCTCATGGACAGGGCCGTGCCCTTCGCCCGCATCGCCCATCTGATCACTCCGCACTTCGTGACCCGCCAGGTGTTCGCCGGTGCCGGCAAGGTGGGCAGCGAAGCTCCCGGGAGCTCGGGCAGGGACGTGTGGTTCCAGCTGTCGCAGCGCGCCGAGTTCTTCGAGGAGGAGATCGGACTCGAGACGACCTTGAAACGCCCCATCGTCAACACCCGGGATGAGCCACACGCCGATCCTCAGCGCTACCGGCGCCTGCACGTCATCGTGGGCGACGCCAACCTGGCCGAGGTGGCCACCTTCTTGAAGGTGGGGACCACCGCCTTGGTCCTCGCCCTCATCGAGGACGAGGCCTTCGGCACCTTGGACCTGACCCTGGCCAATCCGGTCAAGGCCATCCATCAGGTGTCCTACGACCCGACGCTCACCACGGTAGTGGAGCTGGCGGACGGACGCACCAGCACCGCACTGTCGGTGCAGTGGGAGCTCTACGGGTTGGCCCGCAAGTACGGCGAGGACCGGGGGCTTTCCTTCCTGGGCGACGAGCGGGTGGGCCAGGAGGTCCTGCGGGAATGGGAGGAGGTGCTCTCGGGTCTGGAGACCGATCCCGAGACGGTGGCCGCCAAGGTGGACTGGGCGGCCAAGCTCCAGCTGCTCCAGGGGTATCGCCAGCGCCATGGATTGGCATGGGACGACCAGAAGATGGCGGCGGTCGACCTCCAGTACCACGACCTGCGGCCCGAGCGGTCCCTGTTCGCCCGGCTCGGCACCGAGCGCCTGGTCACCGAGCAGGCGGTGGCCGAGGCCGTCACGGCGCCGCCGCGCCGGACCCGGGCCTATTTCCGCGGCCAGTGTCTCCGGCGCTGGGGATCGGCTGTGGCCAGCGCCAACTGGGACTCCCTGGTCTTCGACCTGGGCACCGATCCGCTACGACGCGTCCCTATGATGGACCCGCTTCGTGGCACGGCCGAGCACGTGGACGAGTTGCTCGAGGTGAGCAGCTCGCCGGCTGAGCTGTTGGCCCGGCTGAGCGGGTAGGAGAAGACGGCAGATGGCAGAACGGGAGTTGAAGCGCAAGCCCCAGGCCCCCCGGCAGGAGACCGCGCCCGAGGAGACCGAGACGGCTCCGGCGGGACAGGGGGAGAAGCTCAAGGCGGAGCTCGACGACCTGCTCGACGAGATCGACGAGGTCCTCGAGGAGAACGCCGAGGAGTTCGTCCGCAACTACGTCCAGAAGGGCGGGGAGTAACCGGGTGGGTTTCCCGCTCTTCGCCCCCGGGGCAGACCCGGGCCCTGACTTCGCCGCGCTGGTCCGGCGGCTGGAGCCGGGGGGTCTGGCCGGTGCCGGCCGACCGGCAACGCAGCCAAAGCCGGCACCGCCGACGGGCGGTCTGCCCGTTCCCCATGGGACCACGGTGGCGGCCCTGCGTTACGCCGACGGGGTGGTCATGGCGGGCGACCGCCGGGCCACCGAGGGCAATCTGATCGCCCACCGAGGCATCGAGAAGGTGTTCCCCGCCGATCGGCACTCGGCGGTGGCCATCGCCGGGGCGGCGGGACCGGCCGTGGAGATGGTGAAGCTCTTCCAGACCCAGCTCGAGCACTACGAGAAGGTGGAGGGCGTGGCCCTGTCGCTCGAGGGCAAGGCCAACCAGCTGGGCCAGATGGTGCGTGAGCACCTGCCCATGGCCATGCAGGGCCTGGCCGTGGTGCCGCTGTTCGCCGGCTACGACCTACGGCGGGGTACCGGGCGCATCTTCACCTACGACGTCACCGGGGGCCACTACGAGGAGGCCGACCACGGTGCCACCGGTTCGGGTGGGCGGGACGCCCGCACCACCATCAAGCTGGGCTGGCGCCCCGATCTCGGTCGTGAGCAGGCCATCGAGCTGGCCGTGCGGGCCCTCTACGAAGCCGCCGACGAGGACTCCGCCACCGGTGGCCCCGACCTGGTGCGCGGCATCTACCCCCTGGTGGCCACCGTCACGGCCCAGGGTTACGAGAAGATCGACGACACCGAGGTGGCCGAACGCTTCGCCGCCTTGGTCGGCCAGCGGGCCGGTGGGCAGGAGGGCGCTGTCCGGTCATGACCATGCCCTTCTACGTAGCCCCCGAGCAGGTCATGAAGGACCGGGCCGAGTACGCCCAGAAAGGCATCGCCCGGGGACGGTCCCTGGTGGCCAGCGTCTACGACGGGGGCATCCTCATCGTGGCCGAGAACCCGTCTCGGTCGCTGCACAAGGTGAGCGAGATCTACGACAACATCGCCTTCGCCGGGGTGGGCAAGTACAACGAGTTCGACCAGCTGCGGGTGGCCGGGGTGCGCCACGCCGATCTCAAGGGTTTCGCCTACAGCCGCGAGGACGTGGACGCTCGCTCGCTGGCCAACCTCTACGCCCAGTACCTGGGTAACGTCTTCACCCACGAGATGAAGCCGCTGGAGGTGGAGATCCTGGTCGCCGAGTTGAGCACCACAGGCGGGGAGGACCAGCTGTACCACATCTCCTACGACGGGACCGTCACCGACGAAGAGCGCTTCGCCGTGCTCGGAGGCGAGACCGAGGTCATCTCCGAGCGCTTCGCTCAGTCCTACGAGCGGGACTGGGACCTGGACCGGGCCCTCGGGGCCGCCGTGGCGGCCCTGGCCGGAGCCGACCGGGCACTGGCCCCGGCCGACCTGGAGGTGGCGGTGCTGGCCCAGGCCAACGGCCGTCGAGCCTTTCGCCGCCTGGAAGACGACGAGCTGGGTCGCCGCCTGGCCGCTTGAGCCGCCCCGCCGGGACCGGGGGGCCGCCAGCCGGGCGGCCGGATCGGGGCCGCGGCCTCAGGCCGAGCTCGCCCCGCTTCGAGGTGGTCCGCTCCGGTCCTGGGGGATCGCCGCATCGAGCGGTAGCGGCACTACCGTGGGAGGCGATGGAGCGCCGTATCTTCGGCTTGGAGAACGAGTACGGGGTGACCTGCACCCTGCGGGGCCAGCGGCGACTGAGTCCCGACGAGGTGGCCCGTTATCTGTTCCGCCGAGTGGTGAGCTGGGGGCGCTCCTCCAACGTGTTCCTCGACAACGGGGCCCGGCTGTACCTCGACGTGGGCAGCCACCCGGAGTACGCCACCCCCGAATGCGACGCCATCACCGACCTGGTGGCGCACGACAAGGCCGGTGAGCGCATCTTGGACCATCTCGTCTCGGGGGCCGAGACCCGTTTGCGGGAAGAGGGTATTCGGGGCGTCATCTACCTGTTCAAGAACAACACCGACTCCGCCGGCAACTCCTACGGTTGCCACGAGAACTACCTCACCAGCCGGCGTGACGACTTCGCCCATTACACCGAGGTGCTCATCCCGTTCCTGGTGAGCCGCCAGATCTACGCCGGGGCGGGCAAGGTGTTGCAGACCGCTCGCGGGGCGGTTTTCTGCCTGTCGCAGCGCGCCGAGCACATCTGGGAAGGGGTGTCCTCGGCCACCACCCGCAGCCGGCCCATCATCAACACTCGGGACGAGCCCCACGCCGACGCCGAACGGTTCCGCCGGCTGCACGTCATCGTGGGCGACTCCAACATGAGCGAGTACGCCACCTACCTGAAGGTCGGCGCCACCAGCATCTTGCTGCGCATGTTGGAGGACCCGGGCACGGTGCTGCGGGACCTCACCCTGGAGAACCCCATCCGGGCCATCCGCGAGATCAGTCACGACCTGAGCTGCCGGCGCAAGGTCCGCCTGGCCAACGGTCGGGAGGTGAGCGCGCTGGACATCCAGTCCGAGTACCTCACCCGGGCCGTGCGCTATCGCGACACCCACGGGCTCTCCCCCCAAGAGGACCAGGCGCTCGACATGTGGGAGCACTGCCTCAAGGGACTGGAGTCCGACCCCATGAGCCTGGAGCGCGAGTGCGACTGGGTGGCCAAGCACCAGCTCATCGAGGCGTACCGCCAGCGTCACGGGGTGCCCTTGGGCCACCCCAAAGTGGCCCTGGTCGACCTCCAGTACCACGACGTCAACCACGAGCGTGGCCTCTACTACCGCATGGAGGGGCGCGACCGCATGGACCGGGTCATCGACGATGCGGCCATCGCCGAGGCCGTCAACCGTCCTCCGGCCACGACCCGGGCTCGCCTGCGGGGCGAATTCATCCGCCGGGCCAAGGAGCGCCGCCGTGACTTCACCGTCGACTGGGTCCACCTCAAGCTCAACGACCAGGCCCAACGCACGGTGCTGTTGAAAGACCCTTTCCGCTCCCATGACGAACGGGTCGAGAAGCTGATCGCCAG
>JASHZK010000407.1 GCA_030042575.1 Acidimicrobiales bacterium | reverse complement strand
GATCTGGGCATTTCTGTGGGCGCCAGACCAGAAGAGGAGCCCGGTGGCCAGGACGAAAGCAGCGAGGCACACGGCGCTGACGACCTGACCGACGCGACGGGCGTCCGCCTCGACCCTGGCGCCGCGCAAGATCGTGGTCGTGTTCGAAGCGGCAATCGGTCGGTCGGTCATGGTTGGCGCCGCGCCTCGGACTGCCGAACGTTCGTTCCCTCTGTCACGGACAGACGGTACCAGCAGGGGTTTTTCTCCGATGATCAGTTCACGTGCTGGTAACACGGGCGTGACCGGTTGGAAATCCTTGGCTTGCATTCTGTCGGGGCCAGAGGCCGAGGGGCGTGGGCGTGTGATGGTCACGGGTGAGTACGGCGGTGGGCCGGCGCCCGGATCACGGCGTCCGCGGCCGTGACGTCCGACCGTACGAGAGGAGTGCTTGAGCTGTGCACTTGCTAGCCGCAGCAGTTCCCGTTCCGTATCCCAGTTGGCTCAACACGGGCGACAACACGTGGCAGATCGCGGCAGGCACGTTCGTCGGTCTCCAGAGTCTCCCTGGCCTGGCTGTCCTCTATGCCGCCGTGGTCCCCAAAAAGTGGGCGGTGAACGTCCTGGCCATGATGTTCGCCGGGTTCTCCCTCGTCCTTCTGGCCTGGGTTTTGTGGTCCTACAAGATGGGCTTCGGGGCGACCTCCATCGGAGGGGGGGTCCGCAACGGGATACAGACCCAGCTCTCCGGCGTGGGGTGGGTGAAACATCTCTTCGAGAACTTCGTCGGAAAACCGGGCGGTGTCACCTCTGCCTTCCAGGAGCAGGGGCAGGCGGTTTCCGCGGCCAACACCGTCATTCCTTTCCACTTCCCCACCGACTCACTGGTCTGGTTCCAGTTCGTCTTCGCCGCCATCACTCCCCTGCTCTTCATCGGCAGCGTGCTGGGCCGGATCAAGTTCAGCGCCTGGTGCATGCTGGTCACGCTGTGGTCGACCTTCGTCTACGGCGTCGACGCCTTCATGCTCTGGGGCGGGGGTTACCTGGCCCAAGAGGGTTCGCTCGACTTCTCCGGGGGCTTCGTCATCCACATGTCGGCCGGTGTTTCGGGGTTCGTTGCCGCCTGGGTCTTGGGGCCCCGGCTCCAACGCGACCGACAACATTTCGTTCCGAACAACCTGCTCATAGCCGCCGTCGGAGCCGGCATCCTGTGGTTGGGCTGGAACGGCTTCAACGGGGGAGACCCGTACTACGCCGGGGCCGACATGGCCGCCGCCGTGGTCAACACCAACCTGGCTACTGCGGCAGGGCTCGTGACCTGGATGGGGTTGGACGCCTGGTTGTCCAAGGCCAAGAAACCGACCTTCCTGGGCGGCGTGAACGGCATGATATGCGGCCTGGTGGGGATCACGCCCTGTGCCGGCTGGGTCAACGGCCGAGGGGCGATACTGGTGGGGCTGATCGACACGATCATCGTCTGGGTGGCCTGGAATTACCTGTCCAAGGTCAGGCCGTTCAGCAAGGTCGACGATGCCCTGGGGGTGATCTATACCCATGGCATCGCCGGCCTCTTCGGAGGCCTGCTCCTCGGCATCCTGGGCGACCCGAACATGGTCGAATACGGCTGTGGGCACTTGAACAGTGCCGGTCAAGTGGTGAACACGTCGGCCACGCAATTCCTCACTTCCTCGAAGAGCTGTACGCCGTTCTCGGTGAGCGGCGTGCTGTACGGATCTCACTCGTGGCATCAGGAGTGGTGTCAGCTTCGAGCGGCGGTGTTCGTCATCTTCTGGTCGGCCGTCGTGACCTTCTTGCTCATGAAGCTCATCGGCCTCGTGCTGGGGGGTCTCCGCTACAAGGACGAGGTGCTCGAGGTCGGCGACGTGGCCATCCACGACGAGGAGTCCTATCCCGATGAACGGTATGCCGAGAGGATCTCGGCCGGAGGGCCCGGCGCCTTCGAGCTCGCCGGTATCGGGAGGAACCCGCCGCCACTAGCCTCCGGGGCCGGAGGCGAAGGATGAGTCGAGGCCCTGACCAGGACGAGCACCGGAAACGGAGACATGAACCATGAAGCTGATCGTGGCTGTCCTCAAGCCCTTCAAGCTCGACGACGTCAAGGATGCCCTGAAGACCATGGGAGTCCAGGGCATGACGCTCACCGAAGCCCAAGGTTTTGGCCGGCAGCGGGGCCATACCGAGGTCTACCGGGGGGCCGAGTATGAGATCGATTTCGTGCCCAAGCTCCGGGTCGAGGTACTGGTCGACGACGCCGAGGCCGACGACGTGGTGGATGCCATCGTTCGCACGGCCTCGACAGGCAAGATCGGTGACGGCAAAGTCTGGGTTGTCTCCGTCGATTCGGTGGTCAGGGTGCGCACCGGCGAGCGCGGCAAGGACGCTTTGTAGCAGGGACCGCCCGTCGCAGGGCCACACAGCTTCGCCGTTGTCAGCGCCGGCGGCGGCGCGCATCTGGTGACGCGTGGGCTCGACATTGCACGTCCTCGACGTGGCGGCGTGGCGCGTCTTGATGCATCGCCACTGCTCACTCGTGACGTGGTTGCCACTTGACCGACGTGACGCTGAGTTCGGTCCAATGTTCTTGCTCGCGCGTTTTTGCGTCGCGTATGCTTCACCCATGTCATCTGCCGCTTCCTTGATCACCCTCCTTGTTTCCACCGCTGCTGGCCTCATCGTCATCGCCGCCCTGGCCAGACTGGGAAGACGATCCCCCACCTGACGCAGCGAACGAATCGTTGTCCTCTCGGCCGCGCCGTCAGGGCCGAGACGGATCGTGGAAAGCGGCCGCGGTGGCGGCTCAACGCCGACCGGTGATCCGCGGCATGATGGGCCGGTGCGATCGGTCGCTGCTCTGGTTCTGGGGTGTCTGAGCCTTCTTCTGACGGCCTGCTCCGCTTTTTCCTCCGGCAAGCCAGTTGCCCCGGCGACCACCCACCCTCTGGGTGTCACGCTGACGGCCATTGAGCAGTTCTTCGCTCGGCGCGCCTTACCACCTGCCGATTTCTCGCAAGGCGCGAACGACAGTCAGCCCGGTGCACTTTTGGGAATGGACAGCTTCAGTGCCAGTGCGGGGCCGTTGGACGTCGATGTCATCGGCAACCCGGCCGACGAAACTCAGTTCTCGGTCGGCTATGCCATTGCCGATGGCCGCGATGCAAGGCGCGCCAATGCCCTCATGCTGGCGGTGGTGCGGCATTTCGCGCCCGGGGCCGTCGCTTGGATCACCGGTGCAGTGGGTGCCGACGACGGGAGCAACGGCTACTTTGCCGGCGCCGGAGCCGGCGACACGAGTGGGAAGGTCGCACTCTCCTTCGCCACGGGCGGAGCCGACAAGGACAAAGGGCTGTTCCTGACCGTGGCCGGAGGCAAGGTCGCCTGACCGCTCACCGGCCGGAAGTCACGTCGGCCTGCCGGGCCACCGCTTGGGCGGCCGCCGCCACCTCGGCGGGATCGGCCAGGAAGCGGTCCTCCACCACGGACAGGTCGTCGTCCACCCGCAGCAGCCAGGGGATCCCGGTGGGCACCTCCAAGCCGACGATCTCGGCGTCGGAGACGCCTTTCAGGTACTTGACGGCGGCCCGAATCGAATTGCCGTGGGCCACCACCAGCACACCGCCGAACACCCTCAGGTCGGGTGCGATGGCGTCCTCCCAGTAAGGGACCATCCGGCGGACCACATCGGCCAGGCACTCGGTGGCCGGGAGTGCCGAGGCCGGCAGGTCCCGGTACCGGGGGTCGTGTGAGGGGTGGCGTGGGTCGGAGAGCTCGAGTGCCGGAGGGGGCACGTCGTAGCTGCGGCGCCACGCCTTGACCTGGTCCTCGCCGAACTCGGCCGAGGTCTCCCGCTTGTTCAGACCCTGCAGGGCGCCGTAGTGGCGCTCGTTCAACCGCCAGTGCCGGCGTACCGGCAGCCAGGAGCGTCCCATCTCGTCCAGGGCCAAGTTGGCGGTGCGCACCGCTCGGGTGAGCACAGACGTGTGGACCGCTTCCAGGTGCAGGCCCCCTTCGAGCTCCTGGGCCATCCGGTGCCCTGCTGCCTTGGCCTCAGCCTCGCCCTGGGGGCTCAAGTCGACGTCGGTCCAGCCAGTGAAGCGGTTCTCGGCATTCCAGGTGGACTCCCCGTGGCGAAGGAAGACCAGGTCAGGCACGAAACGACCCTACCCTGCGGGCCTGACGTCCCCAAGGGCCGCGGCGCCCGGGGCCCGGCGGCCCCCAACGTCAAGCGGCGAGCAACGTCAAGCGGCGAGCAGACGCTCCATGCCCACGATGTGGAAGAGCCGGGTGGTGAAGGGGTTGGCGCCGCTCACGGCGAGCGACTGTCCGGGGTAGGAAGCCGCTGCCTTGGCGATGACCCCCAGCGCGGCGGCGTCCATGAAGGTCACCCGGCTCAGGTCGAGGGTGACCGGTCGCGGACCGGTGCGCAGGGCCCGGTCGAGGGCGAGGGAAAGGGCAGGTGCGCTCGATGCGTCGACCTCGCCCACCGCCACCAGCGCCGGCGAGGGCTGATGGACCCATTCCGTCCAGAAGTCGTTGCCGGCGCCCGTCTCCATGGTGACCCCCTCCGCATCCCCTCACCCGGTGTTTCGCTCGGGAGGCGGTCGGTGTCACAGGCCTTTTTGGCCGCTGCGCCAAATGGCTGTTGCCCAGGGGTTTCGTCCCATGAACCCCCACACCGGGCGCTTCCATCGCCACTCGAAGTGCTGAGCGTCGTCCCCCCTCATCCCCCCTGGTCCCCTCGTCCCCGTCGTCCCCGACAGACTTGATATCTACCGACTCAATATTGCTATAATGACCAGAGTCAAGTATTCAGCCGGTCACCACAGGGGTGGCCAGCGAGCACATTTGGAGGCACAGTCACATGCCCAAGGCCGTCGGAATCGACCTCGGCACCACCAACTCCGTCGTGAGCGTGCTGGAGGCGGGCGATCCAGTCGTGATCCCCAACGCCGAGGGGTCGCGCACCACGCCCTCGGTGGTCGGTTTCTCCAAGACCGGCGAGGTCCTCGTCGGCGAGGTGGCCAAGCGCCAGGCCATCACCAACCCCGATCGCACCATCCGATCGGTCAAGCGCCAGATGGGCACCGGCTGGTCCATCGACATCGACGGCAAGAAGTACAACTCGCAGGAGATCTCCGCCCGCATCTTGCAGAAGCTCAAGAGGGATGCCGAGGCCTACCTGGGTGACAGCGTCAACCAGGCGGTCATCACCGTGCCCGCCTACTTCGACGACGCCCAGCGCACCGCCACCAAGGAGGCCGGCCAGATCGCCGGGCTCGAGGTGCTGCGCATCATCAACGAGCCCACGGCCGCCGCCCTGGCCTATGGACTGGACAAGGAGTCCAAGGAGCAGACGGTGCTGGTCTTCGACCTGGGTGGTGGCACCTTCGACGTCTCCATCCTCGAAATCGGCGAAGGGGTTTTCGAGGTCAAATCCACTTCGGGCAACACCCACCTGGGCGGTGACGACTGGGACCAGCGGGTCATGGATTGGCTCGTCACCGAGTTCAAGAACACCGAAGGGGTCGATCTCTCCAACGACAAGATGGCCGTCCAGCGCCTCAAGGAGGCAGCCGAGAAGGCCAAGATCGAGCTCTCTTCGGTCCAGGAGACGCAGATCAATCTGCCCTTCATCACCGCCACCTCCGAAGGGCCCAAGCACCTGGACGTGAAGCTCACCCGGGCCAAGCTCAACGAGCTCACCCACGACCTGGTCGACGCCTGCAAGGGCCCCTTCGAGCAGGCCATCAGCGACGCCGGCATGGCCAAGTCGGACATCGACCACGTCGTGCTGGTGGGGGGCTCCACTCGCATGCCCGCCATTCAGGACCTGGTCCAGGGCCTCACCGGCAAGGAGCCCCACAAGGGTGTGAACCCCGACGAGGTTGTGGCGGTGGGGGCCGCCATCCAGGCCGGTGTGCTCAAGGGCGAGGTCAAGGACGTCCTGCTCCTCGACGTCACCCCGCTGTCGCTCGGCATCGAGACCAAGGGCGGGGTCATGCACCGGCTCATCGAGCGCAACACCACCATCCCCACCAAGCGCTCCGAGGTGTTCACCACGGCCGAGGACAACCAGCCGTCGGTGGAGATCCACG
>JASHZK010000406.1 GCA_030042575.1 Acidimicrobiales bacterium | reverse complement strand
TCCGAGGGAGCCACAGCAGCCCTTCGCTTCGCCTTCGACGATCTGGGGATCGAGCGGGTGATCGGCATCTACCACGCCGCCAACGCTGCGTCGGGCCGAGTCATGGAGAAGATCGGGATGAGCTTCTGGAAGGAGGTTCCCCACCCCCGCTTCGGCTTCCCGCTGCGAATCAGCCAAGCCCGTCGCTAGGCACTTCTGTTAAGAGGTGCCACCGAGCCCCAGGTCGGCCAGCACAGCTTTTGCCGCCCCCAGGCCGCACATCCCGTGGACGCCGCCACCGGGCGGGGTCGAGGCCGAGCACAGGTAGAGCCCCGGTACCGGCGTCCGGTAGGGATTCCAGGTCGGGGTTGGGCGCAGCAACATCTGCCGGAAGGTGGCGGCACCGCCGTTCACGTCGCCGCCGACGTAGTTGGGGTTGTGCCCTTCGAGCTGGGCGGCCGTGGTGACGTGCCGAGCCAGGATCCGGTCGCGAAAGCCGGGAGCGAAGCGCTCGATCTGCGCCTCGATGCGCTCGCTCATGTCCAGTTCCGACCCCGAGGGCACGTGGCAGTACCCCCACAGGGCCTGATGGCCTTGGGGCGCACGGGTGGGGTCGGCCACTCCGGCTTGGGCCAGGATGCAGTAGGGCCGCTCCGGATGGCGACCGGCGTTCACCTCGAGCTCGCTGGTCACCACCTCGTGATAGGTCCCGCACAGATGCACGGTGCCGGCCTCCCGGCAGGCCGGGGCCGTCCACGGCACGGGCCCGTCCAGGGCCCAGTCGACCTTGCACACCCCGGGGCCGTACTTGAAACGCTCGAGCTGCCGGCAGTAGCGACGGGGCAGACGACCGCGGGCCAAGGTGACGAGCTGATCGGGAGAGACGTCGAGCAGCGTGGCCCGGGCGGGCGGGAGCTCGGAGAGATCGTCCACGTGGTGCCCGCAGATGACGGTGGCTCCGGTGCCGGCCAGCTCCTCGATCAGGGCGTCCACGACGCGGCCGCTGCCACCCTCGACGACGGGCCACCCGGCGGCGTGGGCCAGCGTGGTGAACAGCAGGGCGAAGGAACCGGTGAGCGGCGCATCCATCGGGCGCATGGCGTGGGCAGCGGCGCCGGCCAGCAAGGCCCTGGCCTCGGGCGTGCGGAACCGGCGGACCAGAACCGACAAGGGGAGCAGACCGGGCAGGGCGAAGCGGGCCATGGCCAGCGGATGTGACGGCGGGGCGCGCATGGGACCGAGCACGGTGTCGAGAATCGCCTGGCTGTGGCGGGCCAGGGGGGCGAACGTGCGCCGGTAGCGCTCGGCGTCGGGGCCCAGCTCGTGGGCGGTGGCGTCGACCGACCTTCTCACCACCGCCGCTTGCCCGCCGGGGAGCGGATGGGCGAAGGCGACAGGCGGCTGGCACAGGCGCACACCGGCCGCGGCGAGATCGACGGAGCGGAAGAAAGGCGAAACCGCCAGCAGCGGATGTACGGCGGAGCAGACGTCGTGGAGGAATCCGGGCAGCGTCAGCTCGGCGGTGCGGCATCCTCCGCCCGGGGTCTCGGTGCTCTCGTGCACCTCGACAGCCAATCCCGCTCTGGCCAGGACGAGGGCGGCGGCCAGACCGTTGGGGCCAGATCCCACCACCACGGCGTCGACGGCGCTCACGAGGTCAGGACCCTAATGCCGGCCCGGCCCCGTCCAGGCTGATGCCCGTGGGTGTGCGACCCCCACCGACATGGTCGATGAACCGGAAAGGGTCGGCTCTCAACGGCCGAAGGGATAATGGGTCGGTGTTGCTCCCCGAGCGCGTCGTGAGCGACCGCCTGGTGCTGCGGCGCTGGACTCCCACCGACGTCGAGCGTCTGGCCGCGGTGGTGAAGCGCAACGTCGAACATCTGGAGCCGTGGATGCCGTGGATCGCCGACGAGCCATTGACCCGCCGGGCCCGCCTGGAGCTCATCGAGCGCTGGGAGCGACAGTGGCGGCAGGGTGGGGACGTGGTCATGGCCATCGAGCTGCACGGCCGGCCGGCCGGGGGCGCCGGTCTGCACCGACGCCGAGGGCCTCAGGGCCTGGAGATCGGCTACTGGGTCGACAAGGACCATCTGCGACAGGGCATCGCCAGCGAGACCGCCGCCCTTCTCACCACGGCCGCCCTGGACCTGGCCGGTGTGGAGTTCGTGGAGATCCACCATGACAAGGCCAACGTCGCTTCGGCCGCGGTTGCCCGTCGTCTGGGTTATCGCTTCGTGGGCGAATCACCCGACGCCGTGGCCGCGCCCGGGGAGATCGGCGTCGACTGCGCCTGGAGAATGGAAGCCTCACAGTGGCCCTCGCCGGCGGGCAGATCAACGAATCAGTAGGCAGTGGCCCCCGTATACTTGATTCCCACCATGCCTACGGACGGTGCTTCCGCCAGCGGTCAGCGCGACAGCGGGCCGGCCCGGGTCGCCGTGGTGGGCGCCGGGTACGTGGGGCTCACCACGGCCGTGGTCCTCGCCCACCTCGGGCACACCGTGTGTTGTGGGGAGATCGATCCCGACAAGGTGGTACGACTGTCGGCCGGGACACCCACCATCTTCGAGGAGGGCCTCGAGCCCCTGTTGCGGACGGGCCTCGAGTCCGGACGCCTGCGCTTCGTCGTCGGTGCCGCCAGCGCCGTCCATGACGCCCAGTACGTCTTCTTGTGCGTACCCACACCCCAGCACCACGACGGCTCGGCCGACGTCCGGGCTCTGAGCGCGGCGGCCCGAGAGATTGCTCCCCATCTCCCCAGAGGCGCCGTGGTCGTCAACAAGTCGACCGTTCCCGTGGGATCAGCCACGCTCATCGAGCGCCTCCTGCGCCGGCCCGACGTGGCCGTGGTGTCGAATCCCGAGTTCCTGCGCGAGGGTTCGGCCATCGAGGACTGCCTGCACCCCGACCGGGTGGTGGTCGGCTCCGAGGACGCCGATGCCGCCGCCCGCGTCGCCAGCCTCTTCGCTTCACTGGGTGCGCCCACCATCGTCACCGATGCGGCCAGTTCCGAGACCATCAAGTACGCCGCCAATGCCTTCTTGGCCACCAAGCTCAGCTTCGTCAACGCCGTGGCCACGCTGTGCGAGCACTTGGGGGCCAGCATCTCCGATGTGCTCATGGGCTTGGGCTACGACCATCGCATCGGCTTCTCCTACCTGCAGCCCGGCCCGGGTTGGGGCGGCTCGTGCCTGCCCAAGGACACCCGGGCTCTGCTGTACATGGCCGAGCGGGCCGGCTACGAGTTCCCCCTGTTGCGCCAGGTCATCGAGACGAACGAAGCCCAGCTCCAGAGCGTGGTGGACAAGATCACCACCGCCCTCGGGGGTGACGTCGACGGCGCCCACGTGGCCACGTGGGGCCTGAGCTTCAAGGCCGGGACCGACGACCGGCGCCGCTCCCCGGCGGTGGACATCATCGGCCGGCTGGTGGCGGGGGGCGTCAAGATACGGGCCTACGACCCGCTCGTGGCGGGCGGCCCCCTGCCCGAGCTCCCCCGGGAGGTCGAGGTGGTGGGGGACCCCTACGACGCCTGCGAGGGCGCCTCGGTCCTCGCCGTGCTGACCGATTGGGAGGTGCTGACCAAGCTCGACCTGGCTCGGGTCCGCCAGCTCATGGCCGCGCCGCGCATCGTGGACGCCCGCAACCTCTTCGACGCCTCGACTGCCCGGGACCACGGATTCGAGTACGTGGGACTGGGCAACCCTTGAGCGGGTGACGGGGGAGGGTCGCTCCGGCCTTCGTCGCCGGGTGGTGGTCACCGGGGGTGCCGGGTTCATCGGCTCGCACCTGTGTGAGCGGCTCCTCCACGGAGACGACGCCGTCGTGTGCGTCGACGATCTCACCACGGGACGCCACGAGAACGTCGCCCACCTGTTGGGGCGGCCGGGCTTCGAATTCCTTCACGGCGACGTGAGCGACGGCCTGGACGTCCCCGGCCCCGTCCACGCCGTGGCCCATCTGGCATGCCCGGCCTCGCCGCCGCACTACCTGTCCCGTCCCCTCGAGACCCTGCAGGTGTGCAGCGAAGGCACCCGTCACGCTCTCGCACTCGCCCATGGGCACGGGGCCCGCTTTCTCCTTACGTCGACCAGCGAGGTGTACGGCGACCCCGAGGAACACCCGCAACAGGAGCGCTACTGGGGGCACGTGAACCCGGTCGGGCTCCGCGCCGTGTACGACGAGGGCAAGCGTTACGCCGAAGCCTTGGCCATGGCCTGGCGCCGGGCCAAGGGCACCCGTGTGGGGATCGTCCGCGTCTTCAACACCTACGGGCCCCGGCTCCGACCCGACGACGGCCGGGTCGTGTCCAACTTCCTCGTCCAGGCGTTGAGCGGTCAGCCCCTGACCGTCTACGGGGACGGCAGCCAGACCCGCAGCCTGTGCTACGTCGACGACCTGGTCGACGGCATCGTGCGCATGCTCGATTCGGAGCACGGCGGCCCGGTGAACCTCGGCAACCCCGACGAGTACCGCGTCCTCGACCTGGCCAGGTTGGTGATCGAGCACACGGGCTCTTCGTCCACCGTGGAGCACCGGCCCCTACCCGAGGACGACCCCACCCGTCGGCGACCGGACATCACCCTGGCCGGGCAATTGCTCGGATGGGTACCGACCACGCCGCTCGCCGAGGGGCTCCGCCGGACGGCCGACTACTTCAGGCAGTCCTCGGGGAGCCGAGAGGACCAGGACTGATCACACCGCGGCGAGAGCGGCCAGACGGTCCACCGCCTCCACGTACTCCTCGACCAGCTCCAGCACCACGTCGCGCGCCTTGCGTACCGAGCTGGCGCGACCGATCACCTGGCCGCAGGGGTTGAACGCCACCGGCGGCGCCTTGTCCGGGTACCGGTGAGAAGCGCCCACGGCGTCGATGGCCACCATCATCTGCAAGGGCATGGGCAGAGGGTCGGGGGTGTCGTCGCGCCCCCAGGCCTCGGTCCAGGCGTTCTTCAGCATGCGGCAGGGCTTCCCCGTGTACGCCCGGGACCGGACGGTGTCGGCGCTGCTGGCGGCCAGGTAGGCGGCCGTCTGGTTGGGGGCCACGTCCGCCTCCTCCACCGTCAGCCACAACGTCCCCGTCCACACGCCCTGGGCCCCCATGGCCAGGGCGGCGGCCACCTGGCGGCCGGTCCCGATGCCGCCGGCCGCCAGCACCGGCAGGGGAGCGACGGCGTCGATGACCTCGGGCCACAGGACCAAGCTGCCGATCTCGCCCGTGTGGCCTCCGCCCTCGGTGCCCTGGCACACGACGAAGTCGAGACCGGCCGCCTTGTGGGCCGAGGCGTGCTTGACCGACCCGGCCAGCGCCCCGATGAGCCGGCCCGAGGCCTTCACCTGGGCCACGATGTCGGCCGGGGGTGTCCCCAGGGCGTTGGCGATGACCCGCACCTTGTCGTGGCGCAGGGCGGTGGCCAGTAGCGGCTTGCCCGTGGCCTCGGTCCAGCCCATCATCCCGCTGCGCCGTTCCCCTTCGGGTGCCTCGCCGATGCCCGACTCCTCGAGGAGGCGGCGGGCGAAGCGACGGTGGTCCTCGGGGACCATGGCCTGCAGTCGGGCTTCGAGTTTCTCGGGGTCGGTCTCGCCCATGCCCTCGTACTTGCCGGGGATGACGATGTCGACCCCGTAGGGCCGGTCGCCCACGTGGTCGTCCAGCCAGGCCAGCTCGCGCTCGAGCTCCTCGGGGGAGAAGCCGATGGCGCCGAGCACGCCGAAACCGCCGGCGTTGCTGACGGCGGCCACCACGTCGCGGCAGTGGGTGAAGGCGAAGATGGGGAACTCGATCCCCAGCCGGTCACAGATCTCGGTGTGCATCAGGCGCTCCTTGTCTCTCGCTCTCGTTGCTCGGTCGTCTCCACGTCGATCTGTCGGCCGAGGACCAGTCCCAGAACCGCCGCCGCCCCGGCCACGTCGAGCACAGGGTCGAGCCGCTGCTGCATCTCCAGCCCGACCACCACGGCTCGGAAAGCGCTGGCCATGGTGACCGGGTCGCCAGGGGGGACGAGGCCGTCACGCATCCACGTGGCGAAGCCCTGGGCCATGCGCTCGCGGGCCTCCACGGACCGGGCCCGCACCACGGCGGCCACGGCCGGGTCGCGCCCGGCCAGCCGCCACAGCTCGCGCTCGAGGGCGAGCAGGGCGCGGGTGTCCTCGCTGGGGTGGACCACGACACGGGCCGCCACCGCCTGCAGGCGGCCGGCCAG
>JASHZK010000405.1 GCA_030042575.1 Acidimicrobiales bacterium | reverse complement strand
GCACCGGGATCCCCACTTGACCACCGAGCTCCTCCATGAACCCCTGCAGCTGGGCCCCGGCCCCCGTGACGAGCACCCGGGCCAGCGGTTGGCGACCGGGCATCGCCGCGAAGTACTGGATCGAGTTGCGGATCTCGGCCACCAGGTCGTCCACCACCGGGTCGGCGGCACGCTGGGCCGACTTGCGCTGGGCCGTCGAACCGTCGAGCACGCGCTTGAGGGCCTCGGCGTCCGGGAAGGGCAGGTCCAGAGAGCCGGCGATGGCATCGGTGGCGGCGTTGCCGCCGGTACCCAAGGTGCGCACGAACTGGGGACGACCCCCCTGGTGCACCACGATGACGGTCAGGCCGGCCCCGACACTGACGATGGCCTCGGGCTGCTCGGGGGCTTGAGCCGGATCGGCCAACGCCCGCACCAGGGCCGAGGAGACGAGATCCACGCCGGCCACGTGCAGACCGGCTGCCTCGACGGCGCCCACCACGCCGTCCACCATGTCGTGGTGGGCGGCGGCCACCAGCACCCGCCGGGTGCGGGCGCCGTCCTCGTTGGTGGTGTCCCCCAGGACCTGGGCCGACAAGAGCGTCTTCTCCGGCGTGAAGGGGACGACCTCTTCCGACTGGAAGCGCACGGCGCTCTCCACCTCGTCGTCGCGCACCCAGGGCAGCTCGAGCTCGCGGGTGATCACCCGCAGCCCGGCGATCCCCACCACCACCGAGCTGCCCGAGAACTTGCCGTTCTGCCAGAGGCGGCGCAGGGCGGATACCAGAGCCGTCTGGTCCTGGACCTCGCCGTCGGCGATGGTGCCCGGAGGCAGTCCCACTTGGCTGAACCCGGTCAGCACCGCGCCCCGACCGTTGAGCTCGAGCGCCGCTGCTCGCACCGCGCTCGTCCCGATGTCGAGGCCAATCACCTGCGCCATGAAACCGTTCCCTTCTTGATCGTCAACTCTGGGGGATGTGCTTGATGTAGTCGAACATCGGCAGGTACATGCAGACGACCATGACACCGACGCCGGCGCCCATGATCACGGTCAGCATGGGCTCGAGCAGAGAGGTCAAGTTGCTCACCGTGCTCTCCACCTCGCCGTCGTAGAACTCGGCCACCTTGGCCAACATGGCGTCGAGCGAACCGGTCTGCTCACCGACATCGATCATCTGTACCACCAGCTGGGGCATGACCTCGTCGTGGCCGTCGAGGGAGTCGGCCAGCGACCGGCCCTCGCGCACACCCACCTTGGCCTCCTGCAGGACCCCGCCCACCACCACGTTCCCGGCCGTGTCGGACACGATGTCCAGAGCCTCCAGGATGGGCACGCCCGACGAGACCAGCGAGGCAAGGGTGTGGCTGAAGCGGGCCAGTGAGACTTTGTGCTGGAGCGGCCCGAAAACCGGTGGCCGCAGCTTGAAGGCGTCCCACTTGGCCCGACCCTCCTCCGTGTGGATCCACTTCCGGAACGAGACGACGCCGGCCACGACCACGGCGACGACGAGCACGGCCCACGGGCTCATGATGATCGAGGAGATCTTGAGGATGATGAGAGTGGGCGTCGGCAGGGTGGCGTGAAGCGAGTTGAAGAGGTTCTTGAACACCGGCACCACGAAGATGAGCAGGGCCAGGAAGATGAAGACCATCACCGAGAGCACGACGGCGGGATAGGTCATGGCCGAGCGGATCTTGCGCATGAGCATGGCCTGCTTCTCCATGGCGTTGGCCAAGTCGTTGAGGACGCTGTCCAGGGTCCCGCCCGCCTCACCGGCCTGCACCATGGTCACGAACAGGCGGCTGAACACCTTGGGGTGCTTGGCGCAGGCCGCCGACAGCGACGAGCCCCGCTCCACGTCGAGGCGCACCTCGCCCAGGATGCGGGACAGCTCCTTGTTCTCGACCTGTCCGCCCAGGATGCCCAAGGCCCGGACCACCGACAGACCGGAGTCGACCATGGTGGCCAGCTGCCGGGTGGCCACCGCCAGCTCGGCCAGCTTCACCCGGTTGCTGAGGCCCGGGATGCTGATGTCCTTGTGGACGTCGACCTTCGACTTGGGTGTGACCGAGATGGGCAGATATCCCATCTCCCGCAACTTGGACACGACCAGGTTCAGGCTGTCGCCTTCCAGCTGACCCTGGACGAGGTTCCCCCCGCGGTCTCGAACCTTGTAATCGAATGTCAGTGCCACGGTGGGGCTCCTACGAATTGAGGTGGTAGCGGAGGTCTTCCTCGTTCCGGCACCGGTCGAAGGCGACCGCCTCCGAGACGACGCCCTCGGAGACCATCCGGGCCAGACCCTGGTCCATGGTCTGCATCCCGTACTGACCGCCGGTCTGCATGAGCGAGTAGATCTGGTGGGTCTTGTTGCCCCGGATGAGGTTGCGGATGGCCGCTGTGCAGATCAGGACCTCGCAGGCCGCCACTCGGCCCGAGCCGTCGGCGTTGGGTATCAGCTGCTGGGTGATGACACCCTCCAGCGCGGCAGCCAGCATGGTGCGGACCTGCTCCTGCTGGTTGGTGGGAAACACGTCGATGATGCGGTCGATGGTCTGCGGGGCGTCCTGGGTGTGCAGGGTGGCGAAGACCAGGTGTCCGGTCTCGGCCGCCGTCAGGGCCGTGGAGATGGTCTCCAGGTCACGCATCTCGCCGACCAGGATGACGTCGGGATCCTCACGGAGCACCCGGCGCAGGGCCTCGGCGAAGGAC
>JASHZK010000045.1 GCA_030042575.1 Acidimicrobiales bacterium | reverse complement strand
TCGACGGCGTCGTCGCCGTGGCCGGCAAGTCGATGGTGGGGACGATCTCCACCGGCACCCCCCAACGCTGGAAGGAGCTCATCGACCTCAACCTCCTCGGCCCCTTGGCCACCATTCGCTACAGCGTCGACCACTTCCCCCTCGCCGGCCGGCGTGACGTGGTGGTCGTTGCCTCGACCGGCGCCATCACACCCATGGTCGGTGTCGGTATCTACGCCGCCACCAAACGCGGCTTGCGGGCGGCCGTCGAAGCGCTTCGTCTCGAGCTGGCGCCGGCCGGTGTCAACGTGGGCTGCGTGATGCCCGGTATGTTCGACACGGAAGGTCTCACCCTCGAGGGCATGGCTTTCGACGGCGACGTCCCCCCGTCCGACATCTCCTACTTCGCCGGTGACGCCGGACCCGGCTCGGCCGCCGAGGTGGCCGAAGCCATCGTCTTCATGCTCAGCCGTCCCGAGGACTTGTGCATCAACGAGCTGGTCGTGCGGCCCACGCGCCAGATCAACCCCTGACCGCCCCCTCAGGGTCCGCCGCACAGGGGCCGGTGCTCGACGTGGCCGTGGGGGGACGCCCGGACTGCCCGCTCTCCCACCTGTCCCAGATGCCGGCCGAGTAGGGACCAGGCTGGCCCGCCTTGGCGTACAGGCCCTGGGGATCGTACGCCTTGGCCTCGGGATAAGGGAAGGGACAAGCCACCGAAGTGGCGGCGCCGCTGGCCCGAACGACGGCAAAGCCGCCGCCGTAGAGGAACAGGTAGGCGCCGTTCATGACGAGGAACATCACGATGAAGGTGCCCAACACGGGCCGGACCCGCAATCCCCGGAGGCGCCGGGCCAGCTTCTCAGCCACGGTAGGTCCGCTCTCGTGGCGATAGAGCAGCACACCGGCCGGGATCATGACGGTGGTCACCAGCGAGGATTCCCAGAGGAGTGGGAATTGATAGGCCTTGCCGGCGAAGATCGAACCGAAGGGTATGACCTGACTGTAGATGTACATCCCGGTTCTGATGAGCCCGATCTCCAAGATGGCGTCGAAGACGAACCCGATGACGAAGATCAGCAGGCCCAGACTGATGAGCGGGTGCCGCCAGACGAAAGAATCGAACGGACGCCGTCGCTGCAGTGCCCGCAGGATCTTCCTCGCCGGAAAGAAGGGCACCAGGTAGAACATCACGTAGCCAATGACGACGAACGGCTCCACGGTGGGCGACAGCGAGACCAAGGGCCACGTCACGGGCAGGTGCCACAGCTGGGGGTTGTAGACGGCGTAAGGGGCCCAATTCATGATGGGGTCCTGCCAGACGATGGCCGTGCAGCAGATGGCCATGAGCAGGATCGGGTGCTTGGGATGCCGGCGCCACATCGCCACGAAGACCGTCACCACGACGACCATGGCCACGATGGTCGAGACCTGCTCGAGCCCGAGCCAATGGGTCCAGCCGAACAGGGGCGTGACCGGGCGGGGGGCACCGTGCACCGCCGGGTTGGCTATACGCGACTGGGCGCCGCGCCGGGCGTTGTGGGCGAAGAAGATGAAGACCAGCGCCACCGCGCAGGCCAGCAGGGACAATCCGACGGCGGACTTGGCCGAGACCGGCGGCCGGTCAGGATCGGGCAGCTCGGAGGTGACGGGCGGGGGGACGGTGTCGACGGCCACGTTCACTCCTGGCCGAAGCGGCCGACCAGGCGGGCCTTGCCGAACTCCGCGTCGAGCTGCCGGGCCACGAGGTACCCGGCTCCCACCCAACCACGCCGGGTCCAGTTCCCGAAGGACAGACGCGTCCCCGGTGCACCTGACGCCGCCGGGAGCATCTTGACCCGTTCCAGCGCCTCTTTGACCCCCCGGGGGGTGAGCGGATGGGCATCGGCAAAGGCGTGCAACAGCACCGTGGCCACATCGCGGTTCACCACCGGGACGCAGTACTCGGGCCGCCGTGCATACGCCTCTTCGTACTCGTCGAGGAAGTGCTGGCCCACCGGGTTGGACTCGTCGTACTGGTCGAGCCCCGTCCACCCCAAGATGGCGTCCCAGACCATCTGGTGGATCCAGGCGTTCTGAAAGGCTGTGCCCAGGAAGCGGGGGGGATCCCATCCCAGCTCACCCAGCACCCGGTTGACGTTGAGGAGGCCGAAGCCGAAGCCGCAGTGTACGAAGGCCGAGACCTTGGCCTCCTGAAGGGAGCGGACCTGGGGGGTGATGTCCTGGGTCGTCTGGGGGATCCACTCCTCCACGGCGATGCGGACGCCCCGGCTGGCAGCAGCCCGGCGGAAGTTGCGGATATAGGACTCCCCCACCAAGGACTGCTCGATCAGGGCGCCGACTTCCATGTGACCGCCCCTGACCAACAGATCTGCCCAGAAGATGGGCTCGTCGGTCATCGAACCCATAGACAGCGAAAAGGTCCACTCCCCCAACCACTCCTCGCTACCGGTGACGCTGATGGCCGGAACATGAAAACGCTCGTCGATGGCTTCGCGCGTCGGCACGCAGTTGTCGGTGATGGCGGGACCGAATACGGCCAGGCATCCCTCTTCGACGAGTTCGCCGTAGGCATCGATGACAGCCTTGATCGTCCCCTTGGGCAGACCCTCGACCTCCCGGAAGACGATCTGAACGGGCCGGTCGATCATCCGCCGCTCCAGACCTTGGCGAAACACCAATTCGAAGGGACGCACCAGGTCCAAGCGCGCCTCTTCGGGGTACCCGTCGGGGAGTCTGAAATCGAACAGGTACCCGAGCTTGATGGGCTCGGCGGTGCTCTCGTAGGACACAGCCCTCCCCTCCGGGGCAGCCCAGGGCGGCCGCCGCGCCCTCCCGTTGACCTGATATTTGTTCCGGACGCTAACGGCGTGCGGTCACCCTGTCAATCAGCTCCAGCGCCAGTCACAGGTCACGAGATCACTTCGGTCATCGAGCCTCGACGGGAACCGAGGGTTCGACATCGAAAGGCTCACCTGACCGCTCATGAGCGAGTCAGTGCGCCCCTCAGCACTGTGTCGCGGGCAAGAGCCTGGGCGCCGCGAATCCCGCCGTTGGCGATGATGCTGGGAGGGACCACGGCTGCCTCGTAGACGCAGCGGGCCCAGATGTCGGCCGGCGCTCCCTCGACCTGGATCTCTCCGGCCTGGGCACCGTCGGCGAGCAAGGCCTTCACCTGGCGCAGGTGCCAGGTGAACCACCGCCCGAGGTTCGGCGTGCTCGGGGGCGACTGCCGAAGCCAGGCCAACTGGATGCGGAATTCGTCGCTGAAACGCTCCAGCAGGTGGATGTTGGCGCACATGATGGCGTCGAGCCGCTCGAGGGACGAGCCTTCCGACTCGAGCGCCGCCGTCCATGCCGATCGGACCTTCTCCGAATAGCTCTTCATGATGGAGAGAAGCAGTTCGTCCTTGGACCGAAAGGACCGGTAGACCGTTCCCGTGCTCAGGCCGGCGGCGGCGGCGATGTCTCGCATGGTGGTCGCCTCGAAACCCCGACGACCGAACTCTCGTCTGGCCACCGCCTGTAGATGAGCCGTCCGTTCGTCGTCGCCGATGTCCTCCTCCCAGGCCGCCACCGCCTTCTCCACTGACTTGATCGGCGCAGACGCGTCGAGGGAGTCGTCGGTGGGCGACCGTGTGGCGATGCCGTGGAGCAGGATCCGGAGTCGCAGCTCGGGGACCCGCTCGGCTCCGGGCGTCACATGGGAGACGCCCACGCCGACGTGAAGCATGCTCTGGCACAGTCGGTCGCTCAGAAGCGCCAGCTCGACCTCGGGCCTGACGAATCCCAAGACGCGGGCCTGGTCGAGAAGTCCCAGCATGGCACCCTCGATGGCGGTCGGCGCACCCCGGGCCAGGCCGGCCAACTCGCCGCCGAGCACCGTCGGAGGTTCGTACAACGTGAGGAGCAGAGCCGCCCGGTGCGCCAGTGCGCAGGCCGCGATGGCCCGGCCGAAGTCGACGATCCGATCCTCGATGGACACTCGAACAGATCCCTTTGGGGGATCGACCGCCTGCGCTGCCGTCGTGTCGAGATCGTGACGGTATCGGCGCACCAACTCGAGGACGATGGCTTCTTTGGAGTCGAAGTGGTGGTAGAGGCTCCCGGGGAGGATGCCGCAGGCGTCGGCGATCTGCTGTAGGGAGACCTGAAGCCCACTCGAGGCGAAGAGGGCAGCTGCCGTCTCGAGGATCTCCGCCCCGCGACCACCCTGGGATGACACCGCCGCAGAGCGTACAGAACCTAATCATTGAGGACGTAACGGCGAT
>JASHZK010000404.1 GCA_030042575.1 Acidimicrobiales bacterium | reverse complement strand
CGGTCGCCCAGGCGGAGAAGGAGATCGACGCCCAGGTCGACACCGAGCTCTCGGCCCGTGCGCCGTTGGCGGAGGCCCTGCCCGCCGACCTGTTGTCGCGCTATGAAGGCCTGCGCAAGAAGCTGGGCGGCACCGGGGCGGCCCGGCTCGCCGGCAGCTCCTGTGGTGGTTGTCATCTGACGCTTCCGGCCATGGAGGTCGACCGCATCAAGCACGCTGCGCCGGACACCGTCATCACCTGCGACAACTGCGGCCGCATCCTGGTTCGTTGAGCCTGGTCCTTGTTCGCCACGGCGAGACGGAGGCCAACGCCGCCCGTCTTCTCCTGGGTCGGGCCCAGTCGCCGCTGACCGAGCAGGGCCGGGCCCAGGCCGCTGCCCTCGGCTCCCTCCTCGGCCCGGTGGCCCGCCTCGTGTCCAGTCCGCTCGAACGGGCTCGGGACACGGCCCTGGCTCTGGGACTGGGATTGGCCGTCGAAGTCGACGACCGCTGGATCGAGGTCGATTACGGCTCCTACGACGGCCGAGCCCTCGGCGACATTCCCGTCGAGGTGTGGCGGCGATGGCGCGCCGATCCCCATTTCCGACCACCGGGCGGAGGCGAGTCCCTGGTCGACATGGGAGCCCGGGTGCGTGCCGCCTGCCAGGAGCTCTTCGCCCTGGACGGAACCGGAGCCCGGGGGAAAGGCGACGTGGTGGTGGTGAGCCACGTCTCGCCCATCAAGGCGGCGGTGGCCTGGGCCCTCGGTGCCGACGAGGCGCTGGCCTGGCGGCTGTACCTGGCCACGGCCTCGATCACCGAGATCGGTTGGGGCACCGACGGGCCGGTGCTCCAGCGTTACAACGTCACCGGGCGTCAGACGGGGGCTTCCACCGCCAGCTTGTCCGGCCGGCTGGGCGGCAGGTCGTCGTAGAGGTCGGTGACCAGCTCGCGGCGCCATGCCCTGGATTCGGCATCGTCCCACAGGTTGCGCCAGTGGAGCGGGTCCTCGCTCGAGTCGTAGAGCTCGCCCTCGGCGGGGGTGCGGGCCACCGTTCCGCCGTTGCCGCCCAGTGAGTCGTACGTTGCTGGTCGGTGGTGACGAAGAAGATCTTGCGTCCCACGTCGTTTCAATCCTTGCTGGTGCGGGCGACGAAGTCGGCGACGACCCGGGCCAACTCGGGACCTCTGTCTTCCTGGAGGAAGTGGCCGGCACCGGTGATGGTGGCGTGGGGCTGACCCTGGGCGCCCGGCACCTGGCTCACAAAGAGCTGGTCTGCCCCCCTGGTGATCGGGTCACGGTCGCTGAAGGCGCACAGGAAGGGCTTGTCGAATCCCCTCAACACCTCCCACGCTCGTCGATTGGCCGGAGCGGCCGGGTCGTCGGGGTGGTTGGGCACGAGCTTGGGGAATTGTCGTGCCCCCGCTTTGTAGGACTCGTCGGGGAAGGGGGCGTCGTAGGCGGCGATGATCTCGGGGGGAAGGTGGTCGACGCAGCCGCCGCTGACGATGCGCCCGACGGGGAGCTCCGGTACCTCCTGGGAGAAGCGCAGCCAGGCCTGAAAGGCCTCGCCCATGTCCAAGTCGCCGGTGGGAAGCCCCGTGTTGGCCGCGACCACCCGCCGGAAGCGATCGGGGCGTTCGGCGACGAGGCGCAGGCCCACGAGCCCGCCCCAGTCCTGGCCGACCAGCGTCAGCCCCGACAGGCCTAGGACGTCGAAGAGAGCGGCGCCCATCCACTCGACGTGGCGGGCGAAGGTGTAGTCGCCGCGCTCTGTCGGCTTGTCGGATCGGCCGAAGCCGATGAGGTCGGGGGCGATCACCCGCAGTCCCGCCCCCACCAGGACCGGCACCATCTTCCGGTACAGGTAGCACCACGACGGCTCGCCGTGCATCAGCGCCAACGTGTCGGTGGCAGCCGGGGGTCCCTCGTCGATGTAGTGCACGCGCAAGGACCCCGTACCGTCGCCCGTCGAGACCTCGACGTAGTGCGGCTCGTACTCGAAGCCGGGGAGGCGGTCGAATCGCTCGTCCGGTGTGCGCAGAACCTTCATCTTGGATCTCCTCCATCCCACCCGGCGCCGGTGCTCGAAGCTCTCGAAGCTGGCCGCCACCTGGATCTGGCCCCGGGGTGGGCCGGCCAGCTCGCCCTCGGGCCACGCGGCCGGCCCAGCTGCCGGCACAGGCGGCGCCACCCATGGCGCAGATCGGCGGAGGCCACGGCCGAAGTCTGTTCGACGAAGTGATCGAACACCAGGTGGGGGGAGACCCCGGCCCGGGAGTCTCGGTAATGACCTCGCATCCTCGGAGCAACAGGTGCCCCCGCCTCCGTGGCCGATCGGAGAGACGCCGCACTACGGTGCGACCGTGCGCGCCGTGGTGTGCGAGGAGCTCGGATCTCTCGAGGACGTGGTGGTGGAAGAGCGCGATCCTCAGGCGGCCGGGGCCGGCCAGGTCTTGCTGGCGGTACGGGCGGCCGGTGTCAACTTCGTCGACGGGCTCATGTGCCAGGGCCGCTATCAGATGAAGCCACTGGCCCCCTACGTCCCTGGGAGCGAGGTGGCCGGCGACGTGCTGGAGGTGGGCGAGGGCGTGTCTCGAGTGGGCGTGGGTGACCGGGTCATGGCCATGATCGGTTTCGGTGCTTTTCAAGAACAGGTGGCCGTCAACGCCGAGTCGATCGTGCCCGTGCCCGCCCAGCTTTCCTACGGCCAGGCCGCCGCCTTCATCCAGAGCTACTGCACGGCCTGGTTCACCTTGGCCCGCCGGGCCCAGCTCACGGAAGGGGAGTGGGTGTTGGTGCTAGGGGCAGGCGGCGGCATCGGCCTGGCCGCCATCGACCTGGCCCGGTCACTGGACGCCAACGTGATCGCGGTGGCCTCCAGCGAGGAGCGCCTGGATAGGGCCCGGGCCCTGGGGGTGAAGGCCACCATCAACTACGAACAGGAGGACTTGAAGACCCGAGCCCGCCAGCTCTCCGATGGCGGGGTGGACGTGGTGGTCGATCCGGTGGGTGGCCGCCACAGCGAGCCGGCCTTGCGGGCCACGAAGACCTTCGGACGCTTCTGCGTGGTGGGGTTCGCCTCGGGCCCCATCGCCACGGTCCCCCTCAACCAGGTGCTGCTCAACAACCGCACCGTGGTGGGGGTGGACTGGGGGGCCTGGGCCATGTCGGACCCCGGGGGTCAGCGAGAGCTGTTGGCCGAACTGCTCGATCTCGTGGCTGCCGGCCGGTTGCATCCGGCGGTGCCGTCGGAGCGCCCGTTGGAGGATGCAGCCGAGGTGATGACCGGTCTTCTCGAGCGCAAGATCGCCGGCAAGGTCGTCCTGGTTCCCTAATCGCCCGGCTCTTTCGGGTCGGGAGCGAACCTGGTGGTGAACTTCACGACTTCGTTCCCCCGGCGCAGCTGCTCTTCGAAGATGCGCTCGTAGCCCGTGTGGCTGATGCGCCATCGTCCGTTCTCCTTGCGATACTCGTCGCGGTAAAGAGCAGTGCCGTGGAGCTCGAAGTTCTGGTCGTGGACGATCACCCGGTCTTCGAGATACCAGGTGCCGGTGGCCGTCCCAGCCGAGGTGACGTCGATCTCCGGATGGTGTCCGTGGTGCACGGTGACGATGTCGGGCCGACCCAGCGCCTGGCCCAAAAAGGCCACGATGGCCTGCCGCCCCTCGTGTGACAGCTTGCCTGATTCGAAGGCGGAAGTGGCGTCCTCGGTGAGAAGGTCGCCGAGCTCCTCGAAGCGCTTGGTGTCGAGCAGGCGGAAGTAGGCGTGCTTCAGACGCACGATGGCCTCGATATCGCTCAGCTCCTCCAACCCTCCGGCCAATGGTTTCTCCTGCTCCGACGACCTGCCGCGGAAACGCCCTATTGTCCCTTGAGGCCGTATCCTTGCAACGCGACCGGGCAGCGATTACACAATTCACCCATTGTGCGGGTCGTGGGGTCCCCTTCGGCGCCATGGCGTCGCTGGCTCGGGGCAAGGTCGGGGCTCCGGTGGCTACCTTCGCTCCTCGTCCCTGTCGTGGTGGCCTCGTGGCTGGTCCTGCCGGCACGTGCCGGCGCCGATCCCGTTTCCGACAGCCGCAGCGACCTGAACCAGGTGAATGGCCAGCTCCAGAGTGCGCAGGCACAGGCGGCGGCCATCGAGGAACAGCTCCAGGCCGACGGAGAGCGACTCGACGCCTTGTCCCAGCAGTACGAGACGGACCAGCAGCAGGTCACGGAGCTCGACGACCGATTGGCCGCGGTCAAGGCCCAGGTGGTCGCCACCGAGACCAGGACAGCGGCGACCTGGGCCCGACTTCGTGAGGAGGCCCTGCAGAGCTACATGAGCGGAGCCACCGACGATTCCTTCGACAGCCTTTTCGCCGACGGCGGCGATGCGGCGGTGGCCACGCAGGAATACGAGCGCGTGGCGGGAGCGAACCTGACCGAGCTCGTCGACGCGCTGCACCAGGAGCAATCCCAGTTGAGCAGCGAGCAGAACCAGCTCCAGAGCACCGAGGACCAAGCGCAGGTCGTTGCCGACCGGGCGCATGCCGCCGCCCAACAGGCCCAAGCGGTGGCCGCCCAGCAAAAAGGGGCGCTCCAGCAGGTGCAGGGCCAGGTGGCCTCGTTGCTGGCTCAGCAACAGCAGGCCCAGCAGAGTCTGGACTCCGCCCTCTTCCAGCAGCAGCAGCAAGAGCTGGAGCAACAGCAACAATCCGAAGCACAGCAGCAAGGAGGACAAGGGGGGCAGTCCGGCACCACCGGCGTGGGCCTGTCGGCGGGCGGGGCCGGTGCCGTGCAAGCGGCCGAGAGCCAGCTGGGTGTGCCCTACGTATGGGGTGGCGAGTCGCCCAAGGGGTCGCCCGATCCCGGCTTCGACTGCTCGGGGCTCACCCAGTGGTCGTGGGCCCAGGTCGGGGTCGACCTGCCCCGTACCGCCCAGGAGCAGTACGACGCCATCGCTCATGTCGCCATGTCCGACTTGGAACCCGGTGACCTGATCTTCTGGGACGACGGGACCAGCTCGGTGAAGCACGTGGGCATGTACGTGGGCAACGGCGACGTCATCGACGCCCCGGAAACGGGCGAAGTCGTCCAGATCCAGCCCATCTGGACCTACGGGCTGGTGGGTGCCGGTCAGCCCTAGCCCCGTGGCGGGGGTAGGCCTGCTCACCCGGTCAGAACTACCAAGTCCGAAACCCGCCAGACAGAGGGCGGGCGACGTGCCAGCATGACGGGCGGTGGAGGACTTCGAACGCTGTTACCGGGCGGTCCAGAGCCGTGACCCCCGTTTCGACGGCTGGTTCTTCACCGCCGTCACCTCGACCGGCATCTACTGCCGGCCCAGCTGTCCGGCACTGACGCCCAAGCGGGAGAACGTGCGGTTCTTCCCCACATCCGCCGCCGCCCAGCAGGCGGGTTTTCGTGCCTGCTTGCGCTGCCGTCCCGATGCCGCTCCGGGCTCGCCCCAGTGGCTGGGACGGGCCGACATGGCGGCCAGGGCCCTGAAGCTCATCTTCGACGGGATCGTCGACCGTCAGGGCGTGTCGGGCCTGGCCCGGCAGCTCGGCTATGGCGAGCGCCAGCTGCACCGGGTGCTCATGGCCGAGGTGGGCACCGGGGCCCTGGCCCTGGCCAGGGCTCAGCGGGCCCAGACGGCCCGTGTGCTGATCGAGACCACGGGGCTGCCCATGGCTCAGGTCGCATTTGCCGCCGGGTTCACCAGCGTGCGGCAGTTCAACGACACGGTTCGAGCTGTGTTCGCCCGAACTCCGAGCGAACTGCGCCTCTCGAGCGGGCGAAGCGGGGCCCGTCCCGAAGGGCCGACCCGAGCGCCGGGGGACGGGCAGGCGGCCGGTCCACCGCCGGTGACGGTACGCCTGGCCTACCGCCGACCGTTCGCCGCCGACGAGCTGTTCGGCTTCCTGGCGGTGCGAGCCGTGCGGGGACTGGAGCGGTCGCACTCCGACGGATTTTGTCGCAGCTTGCGCCTGCCACATGGTCCGGGGGTGGTGGACCTCGTTCCCGGCCACGGGTACCTGGAGGCGCGCTTGACCTTGACCGATCTGCGCGACCTGAACACGGCCATCGCCCGCTGCCGGCACCTGGCCAACCTCGATGCCGACCCTGAGGCGGTGGACCGGGCCCTGGGCGAGGACCCCCTTCTCGCTCCCCTGGTGCGCGCCCGGCCGGGGCTGCGCGTCCCGGGTTCGGTCGACGGCTTCGAGACGGCGGTGCGAGCCGTCCTCGGTCAGCAGGTCTCGTTGTCGGGGGCGCGCACTCTTGTCGCCGACCTCGTGGAAGCGGCCGGTGAGCACGTGGTGTCGCTCCCGGCGTCGAGCGCGTCCGACGAAGGCACGGGGAGCGACGCACTGCGGGTGTTCCCCTCGCCCGGTGCGCTGGTCGAGCTGTTGTCGCGTCCCTCGTCCGGGAGGCGCTACCGCCCCCGGTGCCCGGCCAGGCGCCTGGGAGCCCTCTTGGCCGTCTGTCGGGCCGTCTCGAGCGGGTCGTTGTCCCTCGACGCCTCGATGTCGCCCGTCGAGCTGTCCCGGGCCCTCCTGGCGCTGCCGGGCATCGGCCCCTGGACGGCCGACTACATCGCCATGCGCGCCTTGGCCGACCCCGATGCCTTCTTGTCCACCGATCTCGGGTCACGGCGGGCTGCCGCCCGGTTGGGACTGCCCGAGAATCCGACCGTCCTCTCCCGACGCGCCGAACGCTGGCGGCCGTGGCGGGCCTACGCCCAGATGCACCTGTGGTCGGCACCGCCGGTCGGGGCCATCGCCGACCCGGCCGTCACCAGACCTGTGGGGACTCCGAAGAAAGAGAAAGAGAGTGCAGCATGACCGCCACCACGATGGATCCGTCCGTCACCACAGCGATGTTGGAAAGCCCCATCGGTCCTCTCGTGCTCGAGGCCACCGACACCGCTCTCACCCACATCTGGCTGCCGGGGTGGGCCCCTCCCCGGAGGCCCGATACCCTCGAGGCCGGCACGGTCATGGCCGGGGCCTTGCAGCAGTTGAGCGAGTACTTCGAAGGCCGGCGCCGGGCCTTCGATCTGCCGATGGCGCTGTCGGGCACGACTTTCCAATGCGAGGTGTGGGAGGCCTTGGCCGACATCCCATATGGCAGCACCGTCAGCTACGCCGAGTTGGCCGCCATGGTGGGACGGCCGCGCGCTTTTCGAGCCGTGGGGCAGGCCAACGGCGCCAACCCCATCCCCATCGTCCTGCCCTGTCACCGGGTCCTGGCCAGCGGAGGCAGGATCGGCGGCTACGGGGGTGGGCTGGCCATGAAGCGACACCTGCTCGACCTGGAGGGGATCGAGGCCGACTGATCCTCGTCAGGAACCCGGCAGTGCCCTCAGTCCCCGAATCGGAACAGGAAGACCTGCGTGGCGTAGGCCACCAGGCGGGGCTCCTCGTCTCCTTCAGGACCGCAGTCCCACAGGGCCATGTCGGCGGAGGCATAGCCGTCGCCGGCGTGGCGGGCCCGGTTGTGGGCCAGTAGCCAGGGCGAGCGGCACACGTCGAGGAGGTGCACGGTGAGGTCGACGCTGGGGGCGAACCAGTTGCGCCGCGCCCCCGGGCCGACCTGGCCGATCCTCTCGGCCACCGCCCCCGGCATGGTGTCGAGCAGTACCACGAGGGCCAGGGGATCGACGTTGCCGTCATGGCCGAAGGGCGTGTCGTCGAAGCGGTACCACATCACCCTCTCGGCCCGCTCGGCTTCGTAGTCGTCCCAGGGTGCATGGCCGAGAACGGTCCGGCCTTCGACTTTCTCGGACCAAAAGGGCATCGGCTCGAAACCGATGTCGTCCCCGGGGACCGGTTCGCGCCAAGAGCGGCACTGCAGGGGCGGGGGAGCGGGCGGCGGCCCCAGGTCGGTGAAATCGAAGCCACGGCGCGATGCACCGAACACACCCGTGGTGAGGTGGCCCCGAGAGGCTCCGTCGTTGCGCACCTCCGCCCGCATGTGCGACATGGAGCGGCCTCGTCGCAGCGTCTCCACCTCGATGGTGAGCGGACCGTGAGCCACCTGAGCGACAAAGGTGGTGTGCAGCGTCCGCAGGATCTGATCGGGATGGGCGAGCTCGGCGGCCATGGCGCGCAGCGCCACCGCGGTGACGACTCCACCCTGGGGGAGTGGCCGGAGGTTCCACTCCTCCGACAGCGTGGCCCGATACTGCCCGTCTGCCATCCGCCGGACGGCCGTGTCCTCGGCGAAGGCACTACCCAACGGCAACCACCTGCTCCAGGCGTTCGCCGAGGCAATCGGGCACCGACGTGAGACTAGCGGCGCCGCACGGTATCTGCGCCTTGCTCGATCATGCCGACGGGCATCTGCCCGGGTCGACGCCAACCTCCCGGTAGCGTGAACCAGATGCCGGAAGGTGATCCCGACGAGGCAGACGGCGATCCCCCGGTGACCGACGTCCCCGACGAGAGCCGTTTCGTCTTGCGTCAGGGCCACGCCGTCGCCGAACTCGTCTACGAGCTGGAGGGCGCTCGGCTCGCCCTGATCCACACGGGCGTGCCCGAGGAGCTGGCCGGTCGGGGGATCGGAGGACGTCTGGTTGAGGCGGCACTGGACCGGGCTCGTCGCGACGGCCTGACGGTCGTGCCCGTGTGCCCGTTCGCCCGGCGATGGTTGCACCACCATGCCCAGGCCGCCGCCGGCGTCGACATCGACTGGAGGGGCGTCCCCGGGCCCTGACCTTTGGGTCTCGGGCACGGGGTGAGTCAGGGCGATGATGGTGCCATGGGGATCGCCGATCCTGTCGGTGGGGTGGCTGGATCGGTGGACATCCCGGCGGGGTCCGTTCGGCTCCCAGGCAACCTGGTGGTTCCAGCCGGCGCCTCGGGCACGGTGGTGTTCGCCCACGGCAGTGGCAGCAGCCGCCTGAGCCCGAGGAATCGGGAGGTGGCCGTCGTCTTTCAGGGCGCCGGGCTGGCCACCTTGCTGTTCGATCTGTTGACCGAGGCCGAAGCGAGCGACCGGCGCCTGGTGTTCGACGTCGCACTGCTGGCCGACCGGCTCGAAGCCGCCTTGGCCCATGTCCGCGGCCAGCCGCTCGTGGCCAGGTTGCCCCTCGGGCTCTTCGGAGCGAGCACAGGGGCGGCGGCGGCTGTGGTGGCCGCTGCCGACCTCGGCGACGAGATTGCCGCCGTCGTCTGGCGCGGAGGCCGTCCCGATCTGGCCGAGGCCCGCCTGGCCGAGGTGACCGCTCCCACCCTGCTCATCGTGGGCGGGAGCGACGGCCCTCTACTCGAGCTCAACCGGGCCGCCCAGCGGCGGCTGCGCTGTCGCAGCGCCTTGGAGGTGGTTCCGGGAGCGACGCACCTCTTCGAGGAGCCAGGCGCCCTCGAGGAGGTCGCCCGCTTG
>JASHZK010000403.1 GCA_030042575.1 Acidimicrobiales bacterium | reverse complement strand
ATCCAGCGCGGATGAGATCAGCGACCGTTTGCGAGGACATGTACTGGATACCGAGACCAGGCTCGCCGAAGGCCGGAGCTGCCAGCTCGGCCCTAACGATCACCGAATCGGGGCTCAAGACCTTCGGTGGCGGATGACGGTCGGCTCCCTTTTGGTGGAGCAACGCGATGACCTGAGCGATCCGTTCGGCTGCCAGGTCGCTCTCGGTCTTCCCGAAGACATCGGTCACCACGGCGAGGTTGACCTCGGGCGGCTCCCCCTCCTCCTGCCTCATGTTGAGGATCCTGAGCCGCCGGTCGTCAGGTTGATGCCCAAGCGTGGCTTGATGCGGTGGGGGGAGACATCGCCACTGGTAAATGGGTGGATCCCCGCGGAGGAAAAGTTCTCTTCAAGAACTTTGCACGTGAGTGCTTGATAGGACGGGATCTCAGGTTGACAACCCGGTCGAAGTACGAGCATCTTCTAGACGACCACATCCTCCCGGCTTTCGGCGATGTCCCCATCAGAAATCTCACTCCGGCCATGGTCCGCGCCTGGTACACATCGTTGGCCAAGCAGTATCCATCCACAGCGGCAGGCTCGTACAGATTGCTGGCAAGCATCCTCCGTGCAGCTGTGGACGACGAAGTCCTTGTCCGAACTCCATGCCGCCTAAGAGGTGCGGGTCGAGAGCGATCTTCAGAAAGGCCTATAGCCTCAGTATCGGAATTGGAGGCCGGGATTGCCGCATGTCCCGAGCACTTCCAACTTGCACCCATGTTGGCTGCGTGGTGCCAGCTAAGGAGAGGAGAAATCCTTGGCCTTCAGCGTCAGGACATCGACCTCGATGTTGGGACGCTCACCATAAGGCGATCTTGGTGTCTCCAACATAATGGAAGCTCGGTAATGGGTCCGCCGAAGACCGAAGCAGGGATTCGGACAGTAAGCATCCCCCCGAATGTCCTGCCAATGCTCCAGTCGCACATGAAGGCAGTCGGGCGCAAACCTACGGCCTGGTTATTTCCGGGCGAGAACGAAAAACCGGTGTCACCAAGGAGCGTCGACAGGGTCTGGGACAAGGCACGGCAGATGATTGGACGGCCGGATCTTCGCTTTCACGACTTGCGGCACACGGGACTGACCCTGACCGCAATCGCTGGGGCCACCACCGCTGAGTTGATGAGACGAGCTGGACACGCGTCACCTGCCGCTGCCATCCGGTACCAGCATGCAACCACTGACCGTGACAAGGCATTGGCGCAAGCTCTCGGCGAGTTGGCCGAGTCCGCGAACGTCATTGCGCTCAGACGGACGAAAGACGGACGAAATCGCACCACCCGAGCGGACGAGCAGGCCGGATGAGCTTCTGACCAGGAGGATCACTGGCAGCCCCAACGGGATTCGAACCCGTGTCTCCACCTTGAGAGGGTGGTGTCCTTGGCCACTAGACGATGGGGCCGAGTGGAGGCACCAATGTACTCTGGGGCTATCGGGACTCAGAACTCCTGGTGAAGTTACTTTGAACCCAACTGGGTCAAGGCCCAGAGCGTCGGATTCGGATGCTCCTGGACTCTCGCTCACTTGAACCCCTCTTTGAACAGAAACAGATGCTCAGGCGGCACCGCCGCGCCTCGGCCATGGTTCGGTCGGCTGGCCGATCCAGCCTGAAACGCTTTGCTCCCCGCTTCGACGCATCGGTCGGGGATCCTCATTGCATAAGTTACTGTAGGGTAACTTCTTGCCAAGTCGACAGGTGCCCGTCGGGGAGAGGAACCCACCATGGGTACAGCCGTAACGTATGTGCTCGCAGATTCCGTGGCCTGGATCACCATGGACGACGGAAAGGTGAACGCCCTATCGCCGTCGATGCTCGGCGAGTTGAACGCCGCCTTCGACCGAGCGGAGTCCGACCAGGTCGTTGTCGTCCTCAGCGGACGACCCGGCACCTTCTCCGCCGGCTTCGACCTGACGGTTCTCCAGGGAGGGGGGCCCGACGCGGTGCCCATGCTGCAGAGCGGGTTCAAGCTGGCAGAGCGCATGCTGTCGTTCCCCACACCCATAGTGGTGGCGTGCCCTGGTCACGCTGTTGCCATGGGCGTCTTCTTGGTCCTATCCGCCGACTTTCGCATCGGAGTCACGGGGCCGTTCCGAATCACTGCCAACGAAGTGGCCATCGGCCTGACCATGCCGCGCGCTGCTGTGGAGATCTGTCGACAGCGGCTGGCACCGGCACAGTTCAACCGCGCTGTCGTGCTCGCCGACACTTTCTCTCCCGAAGAGGCGGTGGCAGCCGGGTTCCTCGATCGCATCGTCGACGCCCCGAACCTCGAGGAGACCGCTAAGGAAGTGGCGCGCCTTCTCGGCGGGCTCGACCCTCTCGCCCACCGGCTCACCAAGCAACGCGTACGTGCCCGCTTACTGAAGGACCTGCGTGCCGCCATCGAGGAGGACGGCGCCGAGCTCGGCGTTCTGCCTTCCGGCTCACGGAGCTAGGGGGAATTCGGCGATCAGCGCCGAGCGACCATGCCAGGCCGATCCCCGTCGCCGATATCCGACGGGTCGTCCATCGGGCGACCCCACCCACCGGAGGGTTACAGGCCGACTGGATCTCGTCGACCGGCGTACACGGCTCTGGCCCTGTAGCGGACAGGCGGTTCGGAAAGCTCCTCCAGGTAGTGAGCGATCCATCCGGCGACCCGCGCCACCGTGAAGATTGTGCGACCACCGTCCTCGGGCATGCCCATCGCCAGGGTGAGAGCTGCCAGTCCGAGGTCGACGTTCGGCTCAGGTAGCCCCCGCGCTGTAGCGAGGGCCACCACAGAGTCGAGGCACTGGCGCCACCTCGACGAGGCGGCCGCGTCGAACAGGTCTCTGAGTGCGCAGAAGCGAGGATCGACACCCCCATAGACGCTGTGGCCGAAGCCCGGCAGTCGACCTTGCCAGCGCAGGACCTCGTCGACCGCTCGTTGCGGACCGAGGCGATCTATTTCACGGAGCAGCCCATAGGCGAGTTGGGAGGCGCCACCGTGCAGGGGTCCGGCCACGACCGAGAGCCCGGCCAGGACGGCGTCGTAAGGATGGGCGCGGGTCGAGGCTGCCACTCTCACGGCCAGTGTCGATGCAGCCAGCTCGTGGTCTGCCAGTAGCACCAGGGCCGCATTCACAGCGGCAACCTGCGCTGAACGCGGTGAGACGATCAGTTTGGCTGCGAGCCGGCCCGCCACAGTGTCCTTGAGCTGTGGTCCCCCCGGCAGGCGCAGCCAAGGGCACCCCTTGGCCTCAGAAGGGAGCACCGCCACCATGGTGGCCACGAGTCGTCTGGCCACCCCAGTGACGGCCTCGGGTCGAAGATCGGCGCGAACAGGGTCGTCTGCCCCTGCCATGAGCACGGCCCAGCGAAGACGATCGGCCGTGCCGAGCGACGAGGGCGGACGAAGCGAAAATGGGCGCCAAGTGGCCTCGGCGGTGAGGCCCGATCCCCAAAGCAGCTCAGCCACCTCCTCGTACGTGGCCGAGGTGGCCAGTTCGGTAGCAGGGCGTCCGCGGTAAAGGGGGCCCTCGTCACGCAGCTGGGTCACGCTCGTCATTACCGTCGCCAGCTTGGTCTCGGTGTTCCGGGCCCCCTGGGACCGCTTGGCCAGCGCCTCGACGTCCTCGGCGGAGAAGAGGCTGCGGCGACCGTCGCCGGCGGGGTGGGAGGTGAGCAGCCCTCGGCTCACATAGGCATACAGCGTGGGGAGCTTCACCCCGAGGCGACGGGCGGCCTCCTCGCTTTGCAGCATCGTCGGCACACGCCATGATCTCATATTGAGTTGATCAACGTTTACAAAGGGGCTCTCCCCGATGAAGATGTCCGAATGGCGACCTTGGTACGGGATCTCATGTCGACGCCGGCCTCGACCTGTGAGGCAGGCTGGCCCCTCGTTCGAGCGGCCACCTTGATGCGGAACTCGGAGATCGGTTCGGTGATCGTCACCGAGCGGGACAAGGTGGCGGGGATCCTGACCGAACGCGATCTCCTGTGGGCCTCAGCGGCCGGTGTCGATCCAGCGGTGGCAACGGTAGGACTGTGGATGACCGCCCATCCCGATGTCCTCGGCCCCGACGAGGAGGTCGACGCCGCCTGGTCGAGTTTGACGCACCACCACTACCGGCATCTGCCCGTGGTCGAGAGCGGCCAGCTCCTCGGGGTGGTTTCGCTCCGGGACCTGATGGCCATGGCCCGGCTACGACCGCCGGCCGAAGCGAGCGCCGAGGTTCCGCCGGGGCTGGAAGGTGTGGTCGTGGCCGAGACCGCCCTGGGGGATGTCCGGGGCGAGGAGGGCTTCTACCACTACCGCCAGTACTCAGCAATCGACTTGGCCCAGAGCCGCAGCCTGGAGGACGTCTGGTACCTCATGTTCTTCGGCGAGCTGCCCGGGGGCGAGGAGGCCCGGCGTTTCAGCGAGGAGCTGGCCGTCTTGCGTGACCTGCCGCCGAGGCTGCGTGCCCAGATTGCCGAGCTGGCTGCCACTGGTGGGCCCCTCGAGGTGTTGCGCAGCGCGGTGTCCATGCTCGGCGTCGAACTCGGTTGGCGGCCGAGCCTGGACACCGACGACGAAATGCTCCGGGCTCAGGCCATTCAGCTGTGCGCCGTGGTGCCGACCATCCTCTCGGCCGCCTGGAACCTGCGCCGGGGTGCCGAGATGGTCGATCCTCGACACGACCTGGCGGCCAGCGCCAACTACTTGTGGATGCTGGCCGGCGTCGAGCCCACCGAGACCCAGGCCAGAGCCGTCGAGCAGTACCAGATCCTCACCGTCGACCACGGGTTCAACGCCTCGACTTTCGCCGCCCGGGTGATCGCCTCGACCGGCGCCGATCTGGCTGCTGCTGTCGGCGGTGCCGTCGGTGCGCTCTCGGGTCCGCTCCATGGAGGAGCCCCGAGCCGGGCGCTCGCCATGCTCGACGACATCGGCGCACCCGAGCGGGCCGAGATCTGGGTGCGGGAGGCCGTCGAGCGCGGCGAGCGGATCATGGGCTTCGGCCACCGCGTCTACAAGACCAACGATCCTCGGTCGCTGTTTCTTCGTGATCTTGCCTTGTCGCTTGGCGGCCCTGTCGTGCAGTTCGCCACTGAGGTCGAGGAGAAAGTCGTCGACGTCCTGACTGAACTGAAGCCTGGTCGGCGCCTGTACGCCAACGTCGAGTTCTACGCAGGCGTCGTCATGCAGGCGTGTGGGATCCCCCCGGAGATGTTCACCCCCACCTTTGCCGTGGGCCGGACCATCGGCTGGTGCTCACACATCCTCGAGCAGGTCGCTCACAACAGGCTCATCCGTCCCACCGCTCGCTACGTCGGCGTGGCGCCACCGGTGGCGGTCCCTGCCCGTCGTTGACAGCGCTCCTGTCGCAAGGTCCCAGACCGTACCCACGCGTCAGTCATGCTGCTGGAAACGCCCTCCCGCTCGCAGGTCCTCGCTGCGTGTCTCCCGCGCCCCCATCGGATGACGGAACCCGAGATCCTGTGTCATGGGCGACCTCAGAGACGGTGCCGGTGCCGACCATGATGCTTCCGCTTCACGTGTGCTCGACACGACGGCGTCTTTTTGTGCCGACACCTTCGATTGCCGCCGGTGCCCGTCGTCGTGGGCTGGGTTGTCGCCGTTACCCCCGGCGAGGTGGAGGTGGCCGGAGCGGTGGTGGTCGTGACGGCGCTGGAGACCCCCGAAGTGGAGTCCTTCTTCTTCTTCAACCCCTTGAGGTCCTTCTTCGTGAGCCCCTTCAAGGCCTTGAGGTCCTTGTACTTGGAATCGTGGCGCTTGTGGTCCTTGGCCGATTGCGAGGCGTTGGCCGACGGCGACCCATTGGAGGCGAAATGGTAGGCGAGGAGGGGAAAAACCACCGCCGCCACCACCACGGCGATCAAAAACCTGCGCCGGCGCTGGCGAAGTCGGGCGCGGCTGGCGGCCGAAGCCGAGAATGCCGGTTGCCGAAGATAACCGTCAGAGGGGGAAGGTGCTCTTGGTGCTGATCCGTCCGCCGGGTCGAGGCGTTGCTCCCACTCCGGGGCCCCGGGGGTGGTACCGGTGGCGTCGCTGCCCTCGTCCCCCACTTGGCCCCCGTTCCCCCAGATTGACGCGTCACGACCAGCAATGGGGCCCAATGGCCCTCGCTGTCCGAAAAGTTAGGCCCATCGGCGGGCCAACGCCATGTCAGCATCCTCACCAGCGCTCGTCCCGACGCTCCACGATGGCTCTCGCTGCTCCGGGAGCCGGCCCGGCTGGCGAGCTGCCCGAGGCGCATCCGATCCCTTGGCCTTCAACATGTCTGGACAGCTATATATCGCTCCAGGCATACTTACAGGATGAGCGTCAGCACGACGATCCAGGTGCTCGCCGACTCCAGTCGTCGGCGCATCCTCGACGAACTGCGTCGCGGCGAGCAGCCGGTCAACGCCCTGGTGGAGCGTTTGGCGATCAGTCAACCCGTGGTGTCGAAACACTTGCGCGTCTTGCGCGAGGCGGGGCTGGTTACCGTTCGCCCGAACGGCCAGCGTCGCCTCTACAGCGTGCGCCTCGAGCCCCTTGTCGGGCTGGATACCTGGCTGGAGCCCTATCGCCAGATGTGGCGGGACAGCCTCGACCGGCTCGAAGCGCAGCTGAGTGGTTCCCGTCCATCTTCCAGGGGGAAGCGATCATGAGCGATGTCGTCCTGCTCAAAGTGGGTGCCCGGCCCGTGCTCCGATTCGAGCGCCACCTTCCCCGACCCCTTGAAGAGGTGTGGCGAGCGGTTACCGATCCTGTCGAGATGCGCTCGTGGTTCCCCACCAGGATCGAGATCGAGGAATGGAGGGTCGGAGCGGCGCTGACTCACCACTTCGACCGATACGACATCGAACCACTGCCTGGCACCGTGCTGGAATGGGATCCTCCCCGGCGGGTGAGCTTCACGTGGGGAGCCGACACCATCACCTTGGAACTCGCTCCTTTGGCACACGGGGGCACCGTGCTCGTTCTCACCGAGGAACTGGACGCCTACCACGCCGCTCGCAACGCGGCCGGATGGGAAGCGTGCCTCGACCGACTGCTGAGCGGCGAAGAGCGCGAAACATGGAGATCGCGGTTCGACCGATATGTCGACGGCTTCAAACCCCTCCTGGGCCCTCAAGAGGGGCCGCCCGAGGGAATCAAGGTTGATCCCTGATCGAAGACACGGACGACGTTTGCCGGTGGCAGCCAACAGAGCCACGCCCGGTTCCCAGCGCTGGACGAGCGTACTCGGCAGTCGGATCTCGACCGAATCAGTCGGCCAATGCTCTCAGTCGGGGGGAGATGAAATGGGCGGAGACTGTGTCATCCCGTGAATTGATCGGGGTCACATCACCTTGACTCTCGAGGAGGTTCACGACGGGTTCCAGAAACGAGGCAACCTGCGGCGGCCTGAAATTCTCGTTCAGCAATAGCAGAGAACCTGTCTGCCATCGGAGGTAGACGAGCGTGTGAATCCAAGCTTCGCGGCCGCCCACTTGCAGAGCGGCAACCGCCGAAAAAGGAATCGTGAACGGAATACCTGTTTCGATGCATACCGTTATGAAGCCGTCCTCGAAGTAGAGGCGACACCTACCCGAAGCCCTTCCGAGAACTCCGCGTGCCTCGACAATGGTCCCGTGGCAATGTCGACGGCCAGGATTTCCAAAGACGTCAAAGGGATGAAGGCCGGCCTTCTTGTAGAAGGCGGTGAGTGAGGGAGGAGTCAGGGCTCGGAACTCACTGAGTTTCAGCTCGCGCCAACGCCGAGATGCTGCCTCGTATCCGCAGCTCGGATGTCTCCAACGGCGGGAGTTCCGGAGGTGGGGTCCGAACGCTAGGTGGTCCCAGCAATGGCCACATTGGCGATAGCTGGTTACGCCTCCGCAAGCCGGACACACTGTCTCAGTCGCATCCCCAGGATAATGACCACCGGCTCCGCAGGCTTCGCAGCAAGCTACAACCACGAGATCGCCTGACTGACCGCTCATGGGGCTGACCCTCCCTCAGCCGTTGTAGACGGCAAAGCTTAGCCATGGCCCTGACCGACCTCTAGATGTGGTAGTGGATGTGGCAGGTCCATGAGCGGCCGTCCTCCTGAAATCGGCTAGTCGCCCTGATTCCCCCGTCGTCGATTTTGATGACCGTGGTGCGGCCACCGCCAAGGACCGGTGGCTGTCGAGTTCCACCATCTCGGATCCGTCACGGAAGAAGTCGACGTCTACAGCCCGTTGAACGGCACCACCTCAGGCCGCGTCCACGATCGAGTCGGGACTGACACTGCTCCAGCTTCTCGGGCCCGGAGTCCCGAACGAGCTCGGGGGGGAGGACTCGAACTCCCGGTGCGCCCGTCCGAGCCCGTCCGGATGGTCCGAGTGGGTTCGACTGTAGGCACGAATCGGGGCCATAGTCCGGGCCGCCGTGTCGTTCTGTCCGGGCCAATTCGGGGTCGTTTGTGACCACGGTGTGACCGCTGCCGACGCCTCTGGGGGCTCCCGAGGATCGGGCCGTCCAGCCAGGAGGAGGGAGCCCGCCAGAGGGTCGGCTACGGACCGCCGATCACGGGGCTGTGACAGTCAGTCAGGCAGGCACCGGGTAGTGGGCCAGTCTGACCCGGCCTGCGGTATGTCAAGGTAACCTTGACACTCCCAGGCTGACTCAGTACGCTCTGGACGGTGAACGCGAAGACCTACGCCGAGACTTTGAAGGCCAGTATCGAGGATCTGCTGGAAAGCGATGACCCCAAGACTCAGGTCCGCGCAGTCCACGATCTGGCTGAGGGTGTCACCCTTCTCCAACACAAGGTAATCGCTGAGGTTCGGCAGGAGGGGTTCCCCTGGTCCGAGATTGGCGACATCTACGGGTGCAGCCGACAGGCGGCGCAACAGCGATTTGGCGGAGGCGACTCCTGAGCCGCGTA
>JASHZK010000402.1 GCA_030042575.1 Acidimicrobiales bacterium | reverse complement strand
CATGGTGGCCGCCGAGCTCTACGGCCGGAAGTCCGCCAAGGGCTTCTACGACTACCACAAGAAATAGCCAAAGGGACGAGCCACACCGCACGAGCAATCCCGGGACCGGCGGAGGAGAGGAGCCGGCGGGGAGCGAGAATGGTGCAGTCGAGCGAGAGGCGATCGCACATGCCCGAGGGGCACGAGCTGCACGAGCGAGACCGGGGCCAGGAGGGAGACCGGCCCTGGGTCATGCGCACGTACTCCGGGCACACCTCGGCGGCCGCCTCCAACTCCCTGTACCGCACGAACCTGGCCAAGGGTCAAACAGGCCTGTCCATCGCCTTCGACCTGCCCACGCAGACCGGCTACGACCCCGATGCCCCCGAAGCGGCCGGCGAGGTGGGCAAGGTGGGGGTGCCCGTGGCCCACCTCGGCCACATGGCCCAACTCTTCGACGGACTTCCCCTGGGCGAGATGAACACGTCGATGACCATCAACGCCACCGCCGCCTGGCTCCTGGGGCTGTACGTGGCCCACGCCGAGAACACGGGCGTCGCCCCTGCGGTGCTGCAGGGGACCACCCAGAACGACATCGTGAAGGAGTACTTGTCGCGAGGGACCTACATCTTCCCGCCCGGGCCCAGCCGCCGGCTCATCGTCGACACCATCGCCTACACGATTCGGGCGGTGCCCAAATGGAACCCCATCAACGTGTGCAGCTACCACCTGCAGGAGGCGGGAGCGACCCCCGAACAGGAGCTGTCCTACGCGCTGGCCACCGCCATCGGCGTGCTCGATGCCGTACGGGAGTCGGGGAAGGTGGCGGCCGACGAACTGCCGGCGGTGGTGGGGCGCATCTCGTTCTTCGTCAACGCCGGGATCCGCTTCGTGGAGGAGTCCTGCAAGATGCGGGCCTTCACCCGGCTCTGGGACCGCATCTGCGCCGAGCGCTACGGCGTGGAGGACGAGAAGCTGCGCCGCTTCCGCTACGGCGTGCAGGTGAACTCCCTCGGGCTCACCGAGGCCCAGCCCGAGAACAACGTGCCGCGCATCGTCCTCGAGACCCTGGGCGTCACCCTGTCGCGCTCGGCCCGGGCCCGGGCCATCCAGCTGCCGGCCTGGAACGAGGCGCTGGGACTGCCGCGCCCTTGGGACCAGCAGTGGTCGCTGCGCATCCAGCAGATCCTCGCCTACGAGACCGACCTGCTCGAGTACGGCGACCTGCTCGACGGGTCGGCGGTGGTCGAGAAGAAGACGAGCGATCTGGCCGAAGCGGCCTGGGCTGAATTGTCCGACGTGCTCGAGTTGGGCGGTGCTTTCGAGGCGGTCGACGAGCTCAAGGCGCGGCTCGTGGCCAGCCAAGCCGAGCGGGTGCGGCGCATCGAGACCGGGGAGCTCAAGGTGGTCGGGGTCAATTGCTTCACCGAGAGCGAGCCCTCCCCTCTGCTGGCCGGTGACGGCGCCGGAGGGAGCGCCTCGAGCGTCTTGAAGGTGGACCCGGCCGAGGAAGCGGCGCTGCGAGCAGACGTGGCCCGATGGCGGCGTCACCGGGACGGCCGAGCGGTGACCCGGGCCCTCGACGAGCTGCGCCGGGTGGGCGGCGACGAGCGTGCCAACGTCATGCCCGCCACCATCGCCCTGGCCCATGTCGGAGGCACAACCGGGGAATGGGCCACGGCGCTGCGGGAGGTGTTCGGCGAGTACCGGGCACCCACCGGGGTGTCGGGGGGCGTGGGCCATCGCGGACGCGAGCTGGCCCCTGCTCGGGCCCGGGCCAGGACGGTGGCCGAGCGCTTCGGCGGCCCGCCCCGCCTTCTCGTGGCCAAGCCCGGGCTCGATGGGCACTCCAACGGCGCCGAGCAGATCGCCGTGGCCGCTCGCGATGCCGGCTTCGAGGTCGTGTACCAGGGCATCCGCCTCACCCCCGCCCAGATCGCCACCGCCGCACGCGACGAGGACGTGGACGTGGTGGGGATCTCGATCCTGTCGGGCAGCCATCTCGAGCTGGTGCCCGAGGTGATCGACCGCCTGCGGGCCGAGGGGGTCGACGCCCCGGTGGTGGTGGGTGGGATCATCCCCCCCGAGGACGCCGACGTGCTCAGAGACAAAGGCGTGGCCGCCGTCTACACCCCCAAGGACTTCGAGCTCACACGCATCGTCGACCACCTGCTGGACCTGGCCGAGCGCCACCGGGCCGGCACCGGCTGAGACGGGCAACGGCTGAGACGGGCAACGGCTGAGACGGGCAACGGGCCGAGCGGGCACCAGCGGCGGCCGGCGGGCCTCGGCGTCAGCGGGTACCACCGATCCACGGACGCTCGCGGCGGGCAGCGGAGGGCTTGGCCCACCATCTTCCCGAGAACCGCCACAGGGCGGTAGCGGAAGGCGGGGCCGGGGCGGGGGCGGGGGCGGGCCGGGGCCAGCACTCCACCACCGCGGCCACGATGGCGGCCATCACCTCGGGCTCCGGCTCGGGGCACACCGACTGCACGATGGGGGCGAGGGGATCGACGGCCGGTGCGGCCTGCGAGTCGGAGTCGGTGACGGGCTCCGAGCCGGCGCTCACAGCGGCACGTTGCCGTGCTTGCGCCGGGGCAGCTCCTCGCGTTTGGAGGCCAGCAGTCGCAGACTGCGCACCAGCACCCGCCGGGTGTCGACCGGGTCGATGACGTCGTCGACGTATCCGCGCTCGGCCGCTATGTAGGGATTGGCGTACTGCTCGATGTACTCCTCCACCAGTTCGTCGCGGCGCGACAGCGGATCGGCGGCCTCGGCCAGCTCCCGGCGGTAGACGATCTCGACCGCTCCCTGGGGCCCCATCACGGCCAGCTCGGCCGACGGCCAGGCGAAGGCCAGGTCCGCCCCGATGGACCGGGAGTTCATGACGACGTAGGCGCCGCCGTAGGCCTTTCGGGTGATGACCTGGATGCGGGGCACCGTGGCCTCGCAATAGGCGTACAGCAGCTTGGCGCCGTGGCGGATGATCCCCCCGTACTCCTGGTCGGTGCCGGGCATGAAGCCGGGGACGTCGACGAAGGTGACGAGAGGGATGTTGAACGAGTCACAGGTGCGCACGAAGCGCGCCGCCTTTTCCGAGGAATCGATGTCGAGCACGCCGGCCAGCACTGCCGGCTGGTTGCCCACGATGCCCACCGGCCGGCCGTCGATGCGGGCGAAGCCGCAGGTGATGCTCATGGCCCAGTGGGGGTGCACCTCGAAGTAGTCGCCGTCGTCGACCACCGAGGTGATCACCTTCTTCATGTCGTAGGGCTGGTTGGGTGAGGCCGGCATGAGGTCGGCCAGCTCGGGGGTCCCCCGGTCGGGGTCGTCGCCCGTTTCGGCTACCGGGGGCTCCTCCAGGTTGTTGGCGGGCAGAAACGACAGCAGGTAGCGAACGTCGTCGAGACAGCTCTTCTCGTCGGAAGCGACAAAGGTGGCCACCCCCGACTTGGTGGCGTGGCTCATGGCCCCGCCCAGCTCCTCCAGGGTGACGTCCTCCCCGGTCACCGTCTTCACCAC